>JBEDFG010000169.1:0-3450 GCA_041175285.1 Bacteroidota bacterium
GCACACTGAAATGGGTACGGAGTCCGCTTAATTTTACCAGCCGGTTTATTTAAGTAATAACGTATCTGATTCTCCAATACCGTTATCTGTTGCAAAACATCGCCTTCTTGGGCACGCGAATTCAAAAGCTGCGCCTCGAGCTGTTGGACCGCTGACTCATTCACTACCCCCGCCTCTTTCTGTACTTGAACCAATTCAAATGCTTTCCTCTGAATAGCAATGTTGGATTTCAGAATATCTAATTCTTGATCTAGGGCAACCAGCTGGCCATAGGCCCCTGCTACATCAGCCACCAAGGATGTTATCAACCACTGTTGGCCCGACTCCGTCGCCAAGTAACGTAAGGCACTCGCCTTTTTCCGTTTGGCCAATTTCCCCCAAATATCCCATTCCCAACTTGATTGAATTCCGATTTGCAGATCCGGTAAATTTTCTGGAATAATTTGATCCTTTGTAATATTGGTCGAAAATTGCGTGTCATAATTACCAACCCCATCCATCGTATACTTGCCAAATCGCTTGAGGCTTGGTTGAAATACGCCTGAGACCGTTGGCTTTCGCAAACCTCGCTGATACACAAAATCAGCCCGCGACGCCGCTAAATCCAGAAAGCCTATCTTAATGTCATTGCTACGCACTAAAACAGAATCAATCAATTGAACTAATAAACTATCGCGTCGCCAACAAGCCTGTACATCCGATACCGACGTTTGTTCATTCACTGAGCGATAGGTTTCTAAATCAGTATCGACGCGATTCTGAACGCTTAAGTTTGATTGGCAGGAGATGAATCCTATGCCAAATATGATTATCCAAAATCTATTTCTCATTTTTTGACCATTTAGCCGAGAGCGTTGCGAAAACCACATACAATCCCGGAATAACTAATAAACCACCTACGGTACCTAAAATCATCCCGCCAGCCGAAGCCGTACCAATTGTTCTATTTCCAATCGCACCAGCGCCAGAAGCAATCATCAGCGGAATTAAGCCCGCAACAAAGGCAAATGAAGTCATCAAAATTGGACGCAAACGTGAGAAGGCTCCTTCTTTAGCAGCTTCAATTATCGATGCCCCTTCCTTCTGTTTCGCGATAGCGAACTCAACAATTAGGATGGCATTCTTTCCTAACAAACCGATTAACATTACGAGCGCTACTTGCGCATAAATGTTATTTTGCAAGCCGAATAGGTACAAGAACGCATAGGTTCCCATCGCGCCCATCGGTAAGAAAAGTAGCACAGGGAAAGGCAATAAGAAGGATTCATATTGCGCGGCTAGCAACAGATAGACGAATAAAAGACAGATCGCAAAAATGAAGATGGCCTGATTCCCAGCTAAATCTTCCTCCCGTGTCATGCCCGACCATTCTAGCGTATACCCTCGAGGCAAACTCTTCAATGCTTCCGCCCGAATAATATCCAAAACTGCTCCAGATGAAAATCCAGGTGCGGGTTCGCCATTCACCATCGCCGATGTAAACATATTGTATCGTGTGAATTGCTCCGGTCCATATACGCGTTTCATCTTCACGAATGATGAATAAGGTACCATTTCGCCCGCCTTGTTTTTGGCATAAAACTTCAACACATCGTCCGGATGTGCCCGGTAACGGGGATCCACTTGCACCATCACTTTGTACATTTGACCAAAGCGTATAAAGTTCGTCGCATAGAAACTACCCAACAACGTTTGCAGGTTATCCATGGCAGGAAGGACATTCACCCCTTTTTGAGCAGCTGCTTCTTGATCCACCTCCAACATGTACTGTGGAAAACTCGGATCGAAACTGGAGAAGGTATTTTGAATCTCCGGCGTTTCATTAAGTTTTTTAGCAAATTCGTTGGAAACAGATGCCAACTTCTGTAAGTCACCTGAACCCGATCGATCTTGAATTCTAAATTCAAAACCTGAAGCATTTCCAAAACCAGGTACAGCCGGCGGCGGGAAAAATTGAATGCTCGCATCTTTGATTCCATTCGTTTTCGAACGAATGATTTCCGTTAATTCATCAACTGTCTCTTTTCTTTCTTCCCAAGGCTTCAAGGTGATAATACCCGTTCCATAGGAAGCACCCGATCCGTCTGTTAATAAACTGAAACCGGCTAAGGTCGAAAAGGATTCAATGGCATCGACTCCCTTAATGGATTTAAAAACCTGATCCATGACACCTTCGGTACGCTCCAAAGTAGCTCCCGCCGGAGTCGTTGCATTCACATATAAAGTTCCTTGGTCTTCCGAAGGTATAAATCCACTCGGTACAATTCCTGACAAAACCACTGTTCCTGCAACCGATCCTAACAAAATCATCCACATCAACAGACGTTTACTAATCAAGGCTCCTACCCAAACCAAATACTTTTTAGCGATTTGATCGTATCGGTGATTAAAGGCATGGAAGAATTTTCCTAACCAATTCTTTTGATTGTGTTCCGGTTTTTTCAACAATAACACACAGAGAGCTGGAGTTAAGGTCAAAGCAGTTAAACCAGATAAAGCAATGGATATCGCCATCGTCACAGAGAACTGTCGGAAAAATACCCCAATAGGTCCCGATAAAAACGCAACTGGCACAAACACCGCTCCCATGACCAAGGTAATCGCCAAAATCGCCCCAGAAATTTCATGCATCGCTTCTTGTGTCGCAGCTAAAACAGGCATGTCTTTTTCTTCCATTTTGGCATGAACGGCCTCGACGACGACAATTGCATTGTCAACTACAATTCCGATGGCTAAGACCAAAGAAAACAAAGTCAATAAGTTGATGGAGAACCCGAAGGCCAACATGAACGTAAACGTTCCTACGAGTGAAACGGGTACGGCGATAATCGGCACGAGGGTCGCCCGCCAATCTTGCAAGAAGATGAACACAACCAAGGCCACGAGTAAAAATGCCTCCAATATAGTCTTGATCACCTCATGAATCGAGGCATCCAAGAAACGAGAAACGTCATACGAAATCGTAAAACCCATGCCCGGCGGAAAGGTTGTCGTTTTCAATTCAGCCAATCGTTTCTTCACATTATCAATGACTTCTGCCGCATTTGAACCTGGCCGTTGCTTTAATAGAATCGCGGCGGACGGTCGGCCATTTTCTTTCGAAAGTACATCGTAATCCAATGAGCCAAATTCCACATCTGCTAAATCCTTTAAGCGTAAGATTTGGCCGGTTTCGGTCGCTTTGATGACCAAATTTTCATATTCAGCCACTTGTGTAAACTTACCTGTGTAACGCATAACATATTGCAATGCCTGCGGATGTTTCCCAGAACTTTCACCAATTTTTCCAGGAGCTGCCTCCACGTTTTGGTTTCGCAAAGCTTGAATAACATCCTCTGCGGAAAGTTTATAGGCAAACAATCGATCTGGATGCAACCAAATTCGCATCGCATATTCCCGTTGGCCCATAATATCAGCAAAACCTACGCCATCGATTCGCTTCAACTCGGG
>JBEDFG010000170.1:0-3448 GCA_041175285.1 Bacteroidota bacterium
GGCAAAACGTGACCAACCGAATTCACGAATCACATAAGACCAATAGCCCATGTTTTCCGGTTCTTCCTGCACGTAGAAAATTTCTGCCGATTTGTATTTTGCTAATTCAGCTTCCACTTGTTTCGTCGGGAATGGATGCAATTGCTCCAAACGGATAATCGCAACATCCTTACGCTTGTCTTTTTCTTGACGATCCAACAAGTCAAAATATACTTTACCCGAACAGATCAACACGCGTTTTACTTTCGCTTTATCTGCATAATCATCACCAATCACTTCTTGGAAAGCACCTTTGGTGAAGGCATCCATTTTTGAAACGACCTTCGGATGACGGAAAATTGACTTAGGCGACATCACCACTAATGGCTTACGGAACTCCCAAGTTAATTGACGACGCAATGCATGGAATATATTTGCTGGTGTTGTCAAATTCGCAATCACCATGTTATTCTCTGCCGCTAATTGCAAGAAACGCTCTGGACGTGCATTGGAGTGCTCCGGCCCTTGACCTTCGTAACCGTGTGGCAACAACATGACCAAACCATTTTGTGTCCCCCACTTCGATTCGTGCGAAGAAACAAATTGGTCGATCATCGTCTGAGCGCCATTGGCAAAATCACCAAACTGCGCTTCCCAGATTACCAAAGAATTAGGATTCGCTAAAGCATAACCAAACTCATAACCTAAAACGCCGTATTCCGACAATAATGAGTTATAGATTTGTGCTTGCTCCTGCTTATCCGAAATATGATTTAAAGAACTGTAATTTTCATTCGTATTGGCATCATGCAATACCGCATGGCGGTGAGAGAAGGTACCACGTTGAACATCTTGTCCCGACAAACGAACCGCTTTACCTTCCACTAATAGGGAACCATAAGCTAATAACTCAGCCGTAGCCCAGTTTAATTCGCCTTTTTCAAAGAATACCTTACGATCTGCAATCACTTTTTCGATTTGCTTCAAGGCAACAAAACCTGTAGGCAACGTAGTAATCGCTTTGGCTACCTGATCTACTACTGCTTGAGAAATAGCCGTTTTTGGCGATTTATCGAAGTCTTTTTCGTTTGAGTAACGCAATGCCGACCAAGCATTATCTAATTTCAATGGAATGTATGGAGGGCGAACTTTTTGTTTAACCAAATCCAAACGAGCTTGTAATTCAGCCTTAAATTCAGCATCCATTTGCTCCGCTAACTTCGCTTCGATTTCACCCTGCTTGATTAATTTCTGCGTATAGATTTCACGTGGATTCGGGTGATTCGTAATGTTTGCATACAAGGTAGGTTGCGTAAAACGCGGCTCATCTGATTCGTTGTGTCCATTCCGACGGTAACAAACCATATCTACAAATACATCACGACCAAACTGTTGACGGAATTCCGCCGCAATGCGCGACACGAAAACCACCGCTTCTGGATCGTCTCCATTGACATGGAATACAGGTGCGTCAATAATCTTTGCCACATCCGTGCAATAGATCGCAGAGCGCGCATCTTCAAAATCGGTCGTAAAACCTACTTGGTTATTAATCACAAAGTGGATAGTACCACCAGTTGAATAACCTTTCAATTTCGCCATTTGCGTCACTTCATACACGATACCTTGACCGGCAACCGCTGCATCTCCGTGAATTAAAATAGGCAACACTTTAGAAGAATCACCTTCGTAATGTGCATCTGCCGTTGCCCGACAGAAACCAACCACTAATGGATTGACAGCTTCTAAGTGAGAAGGGTTCGGTGCTAATTTCAATGAAATTTCGCTACCGTTGGGTGAAATGTGTTTCGAAGAATAACCTAAGTGGTATTTTACGTCACCATCTCCATGAATTTCGTTAGGCACATTTCCTTCGAAACCATCAAAGATCGCTTCGTAAGACTTGTGCATAATATTGGCCAAAACGTTTAAACGACCGCGGTGTGCCATACCAATCATGGCTTCTTTCACACCTAAATCAGCAGATTTGTTTATGATCGCATCTAAACCAGCTATGGTCGATTCGCCACCTTCCAATCCAAAACGCTTTTGGCCTAAATATTTGGTTCCTAAGAAATTCTCGAAAACGACTGCTTCGTTTAATTTCTGAAGGATATGTTTTTTCTTTTCAATCGTTGGATTGAAAGACAAAGCTTCTTTTTCAATTTTGTTACGCAACCATTCTTTCGTTTCTACCTCGCGGATGTACGAATATTCGAACCCGATTGTGCCTGCATAGATGGTATGCAAAGCTTCTTGGATTTTACGCAACGTAGATGGTCCGATTCCTAAGAAAACACCCGCTTGAAAAACAGTGTCTAAATCAGCATCCGAAAGCGAATAATCAGCTAATCCTAAACGGGGCTGACGATCCTTGCGCTCACGAACAGGATTTGTTTTAGATAATAAGTGACCACGAGAACGGAATGCCTTGATTAATGAAATCACGGCCATTTCTTTCTGCACATGCGCTGAATCAGCTGAACCAGCACCAGCAGGTGCACCTTCACCTAACCAGGTTTGTGAAAAATCGAATCCCTTAAAGAAATCTCTCCAAGAGCTGTCTACGGAATTGGGGTCTTGTTTGTACGCTTCATACAAGTCGGCAATGACCTGTGTATCAGCATTCGCTACGTAGGAAAATGGATCCATAATGTAAAATTCTAGCCAAAGACTAGAAAAAGTTTCAAACGTTATTGTTTTGGTTTAGCGTAATTATTTCTGTCCGAAAAAATCTTCGCAATTTACTATACTCTTTTGTAATTCTTCCCAAAAAATTGGGGTTTTTTACCTTATAAAGGCACAAATTTCTTTCGAAAAAATCCTATTTGAACGCCTTGAAAAAAAATCTTTAATTATTCCAACTTTATCCTCTCAAAGTCAAAATATTCCAACAATTACTCAAGGTCTAAACGCTGCAATTTTCCCATTACCGGTATCGATCTCATAGCGGAGGAAAATTTGGTGAAATCCCGAAGCAACTCCTGAGCTAGTAGGCGTAGTTACAGCCACCTGTTTACCTAAAAGATCGTAGGCATAACCGACGCGAAAATTTCGTCCGAGTGCCACTTCGGCACTCATCAATAAGGCTGGATCGCCAAATTCAGATCCTGTTCCCTGATACCAAATCCCTAGACCTATTTTTTCATTCCACCAAACGGTACCATGCACATCAATCTTAACTTCTCCAGTGGACAAACGAATCAGGGAACCGAATTTGGTCGTAAATGAATTATCTAAATTCATTACATAGGTCGCTCGTGCATAGATGGGCGACTCCCGCGTAGGCTTACTTAATCCTACAGTTAGTTGGTCGTGTGTATACATCAGACCAAAACCAAAACTACTTTTCAAAACGGCCGTTCCACTTTTATCCAAAATAGGGAATTGGTCGACACCTACTTGACCTCCAAACCGCAAACCATGGCCTCTACCCCATTCAACCGCGTATGACCCCACAGCAGCTAAA
>JBEDFG010000171.1:0-3435 GCA_041175285.1 Bacteroidota bacterium
ATTTTTATCGATGTAATATTGTCATAGCCCTTGCTGAAAGGATAACGCGTCGTCGAGGAAACATCGAGCATATTGTCAATCGTCTCGGTTCCCATTAGCATAGGATTCAATAAAGATCCGGAATAAAGTTTGATATCAGCCTTTAAAATATTATCCCCCGGGGCTCCAAAATCATTGACGATGGAGAAGCCGTCCGCATGGAGCGGATTTTGAGGGATCATCGTAAAGACGATTGGCGTCGCAGTAAAATCATCCCCAGCGATTGGACTAGCGGTAGTACCTGGCCTAAATACCTCTACTCCGTTCGTTAAATTTCCGTCGATATAAATATCTGGGGTTGCTGTTGAATATTGTGCTAAATAGGCGCCGCCCGTCCAAGAAATGGATCTCCAATAATCAGGACCATATAGGTCTGTTAGCGCGGTTACTGTGGTACAAAGTTGTTCGGTAACATCCGTTATCCCATCGTTATCATCATCGATATCGATTAAATCTCCTATCCCATCGCTATCCGCATCTATACACGCATTGATCGAATTTGAAATAGCATATTTATACGAATAATTGCCTATAAATAATCCACTACCGGGGCTGGTTTCTAATCCATCAGCGAACCCATTCGCCCCATAAGGACTAGCAACAACACCAGAAACGGATGTCGTACTCGAAGCTGTACCGGCTTCTTTGGCGTCAGGACAGCTATCTCCGTCAGAATCAAGATCTTGGTGATTATAAATCCCGTCATTGTCTGTGTCGCAAATTAAAGGCGCCGTGGCAAAATATGCATCATAAAATCCTTTAGCAATTTTATTCTGATTATCCGTGTACCAGGGGGCTCCTTGCGTAATGGTTCCATCCACAAACCAAGCGACAAATTGACTTTTGCTGTCTGTCCCTGGAATTTGTTTCATTCCTGCTAATGCTAAGGTAGGATTCGACGCTGAATAAAATAACACATCACTGGTTGCAACATTAGTAATAGGAAAATAATTCGCACCCGATAATGTATTGGTTGAGAATACAGAAGCATAACTGCTATTTGTATTCAAGGTGTATGATTCTGTGCCAGTAGGATGATTTGCCGACAAAGCATAATTCGTGCCAAAAACACCATTCAACAAGTTCATTAATCCGTTTTGATTCGCTGTAACGCAGCAGTTATCCGCCTCAATGATAAAAGCCTTACTGGTTTTATTTTGAATGGCTGTTTTCAGTGCAGCCCAGTGATTTGCATGGATGGTATTAAACGCCGCTCCGCCAAAAACGACTATGTCATACCCATCATAAAACCCAGCTGGCACAGTAGCCGTTTCAATAATATTGGATTGTACAATTGTGGAACCAGCCGCTTTATTGTTATTAAATTCAGCATAAAGGCTCGATCTCATGGTCGAGAAATCTTCAGAAGATCCCGCAAACAAGATTCTTAGCGGGCGAGAATCGCATTCCGTTAAATCTAAAATCCCGTCATTATCATCATCTAAGTCAATGGAATTGATAATTCCATCCCCGTCAAAGTCGGCAGATGGCGCCGTGTTTTGACCAAATGCTTTTGGACTAAAACTTAAATTTAGAACAATAAAAAACAAGACTTGCGCTAGCGCAAATCCAAACGTTTTTGAGTGAACGTTCTTCATACGGGGCAAACATTTTTAAAACTAAGATGCGCGCTCAGATCTCCTTATATGTAGAATCCGGCAAACAAAGAAATAAAAATGAACCTTGGGGATGTGTCAAGAAAAATGCTCGTGACAGAAATTGGACGAATGAATTAACCTATTTTGGAGCTGAAATACTCCTTGGGCGTACAGCCTTTGGCCTTGCGAAAAGCCGTATAAAAAGATTGGCGTGAACCAAAACCCGATGCCTCCGCAATGGCTTCAATGGATGATTTTGCTATGAAGTCGGGGTTGGCCAACTGTTCCTCCATGTAGGCGATTCGGTAATTATTCAAAAAGTCCCGGAAGGAGATATTGTGTTTTAACTTAATGGCCTGGCCAATCATTCGATGTGGGTGTCCCGTTAAGGATCCCAACAATTCAGCGGAGAGCTGGGAATTCAAAAACACCTCCGTCGTTTTAAAATATTCTTCGACCTTGTCGGCAAGGGCCAACAATCGCTCGTCTTCCTTCTCTGCCCGAACCAATTCTTGTTCTGTTTTTGGTTCTGGTTCTGGGCCTTTTAATTGCTCCGCTAGAATTTGAACATCTAATAATTTGGGATTCACAGCCAGGTAAAACAAGTGAAAAACGAATTCTGCGATCAACAAATAATCAACGGGTAGAAATGAATCCTTGCCATTATCTGTGTAAATAAAAGTGTGCCAGATGTAATAAATCGTGCAGATTCGGAAGAGAAAAACACCGATAATCCAGTAATGAAAAATTCCTTTTTGGAATAAAATCTGATTTTCCTTGGCGCGACGAAAACGAATGTAATAATACACCATCGCCAGGTAAAAAATCAGGTACATGGCAAACTTCGCATACACATGATAAATGGGATCAAACCACATAAATCGCTCGCTGTAGGCAAAATAATCGCCTTGTGCCAACATCCATTTGATCTCTTCAATTTTCGTTTGCTTGGAACTCAGATAGAAAGGCGTGTTTTCGATCAACTGAATTATCAAAGGAATAAAAAACAACAAATGGATTCGTTTAAACTTGGCCCTCGGGTGAAATAAATACCACATGAATAAAAAATTCAAGGGGGGCAAGGCGTAAAAAAGGGGTGCTAACGTGCGAAAAAAATATGGCGTTTGTATGATGTTTTCGGGCATCAAGAAATAGGCTGCCACAACTAAATACGCTAGTATTAAAAATTGAATCGCCAAAACCTTCGCAACAACTAGATTTCCTTTGCGAAATAAGAAGTTCAAACCAAATAAGACACAGAGTGAACTTACCAAAGAGAAGGCATACAGAGAACCTGGAGTATACGACATTTTAGAACTTACAATAACCTATACCAATTAACAAAAATTGGACAACTCACATTGTAACAAAAAATGCCCAAGACAAAAATTTGACAATAACCGTTTTACGCTTTTGAAGCGAAATACGCCGCTGGAGTCATGCCATGTATGCGATTTATGGCATTATATAGCCCTTGACGGGACCCGAATCCTGCTTGTTCCGCAAGCAAGTCTTGCGAATAGTTTTGCCACGCATCATCCTCACGACGCTTCTCAAGAATGTAATTGATTCGCCAGGTATTGACAAAATCGGGGAAACTTAATTGATAAACGTATGAAGTTGTACGTGAAAGTTCTTTTGAGGAAATTTTTATTTGACTCGCGACTTTTTCCAAGGTCAAATCGGTGTCAAGAAAAACACGATGAGTAGTAAATAATTCTTCCAAACGCGCGGCATAGGCATCATATTTTTTGAGCTTTTCTGCATCTTCATCTGCTTCAGGATGACGATCACTTTC
>JBEDFG010000172.1:0-3383 GCA_041175285.1 Bacteroidota bacterium
ACCATCGCGCCTAAGGCTAAATGCCAGCCTGTTTCTCCCCCACCGAATTCGCTCACGGCACCTGCTACAATGACTATTAAACCGGCTGCAGGACCTTTAATGGTTAATCGTGATCCGGCAAAAAAACTAACAATCATACCTCCAATAATGGCTGTAATCAGACCCATGATGGGTGGAAAATCTGACGCTTTGGCAATTCCTAAACTTAAGGGTAAGGCCAATAAAAATACAATGAAACCTGAAACCGCATCTGATGCGTAGTTTTCTTTTAATCCGGCTAAACCGTCTTTGGGTAATGTTATATTGTTTTTCATTTTTATCTTAAAAATATCTGTTGGAAAATTCAGCATGTGTCCGGGAATTGGGTCCCATGAAAACACGTGCGTAAATGCGAATGACCGCAAGGCCATCCAAAATAAAACTTAAGGAAACGAGTGTTGCCAGCGCAAATTGTTCCTCATGAATGTGCGAGAAAATTAAATCTTCGCCAATGAACGTCGGACTAATCGGAAAACCTGTTAATCCCAAACATGCGAGTAAAAACACGACAGCAATTTTGGGGTGATCTTCCGCCTGGCCATGGAAGCGACTTAAACTGATTTTTTTGCCAACTTGTTGGAACAAGCGTTGTAAGCAGAAATAGCCAATGATACCGGCAACGATAATGCCACTTAAATACAGCATGGATTCCATGGGGTCAAATTTCTCATTAAATGAAATCGCCAATGCGATCCAAAAGTGATTCATGATGACTAAAACCCAAGCCAAACGAACGCTACTACGTTGCGTAAAGGATTTAAATACCATGATTAAACCAATGGCTGCAAAAATTATGGGTGTATTTTCTTTCCATGCAGGCGTCAATAAATGAACGCGATCCAAGATGTAATACCCCAATGCAAATGCCGGAACAAAAAATAAGATTAAAGTTCGTCCTTTGACCACATTCAATTTGTTTCCTACCCATTTCAAAGGATTCCACAAGTATTGGTAAAGCATGTTATCCAAATTCCATTCCTTTAAACTCAACATATAGATGGTATGCTGTAATCGTTTAGGTAGTAAATCCTCAATCGTTTTTGTTCGCTTACTAAAAGAATAGAATTGCTCGCGGATTAAATAGCTAACAACCGATGGGGAAACCAACAATTGGTAGGTTCTCAAAAAGGCATTTCCTGCAAAGTGAAATAAAGCCAAATGGTTAAACCCGAGTGATATTTCAATGAAAATGATTCCAATTTGAGCAATGGATGCGTAAGCAATTTGGCTTTTTACCGATGACTGAACACGCGCAATTACGGTTGCTACTAAAGCAGTGAAACCGCCCAGTCCGGCGATTAAGATGCGAACCGATGTTTGGTATTCCCAAAAAGGGAACGTTCGCATCAGTAAGAATGCGCCGATATGTACCGATAAAGAGCCATAAAAAATAGCACTTGACGGTGTGGGGCCTTCCATCGCGCGGGGCAACCAAGAAGAAAATGGTAATTGTGCCGATTTCGCAGCTGCCGAAATCAAGAACATGGCGGAGATAAATACACCGATAAATGTGTGATTTTGAAGCTGATGGTGCACTAATTCCGCATTATTCAATTGGAAGAACGTGATATTTTGTCCCCATAAATGATGGCTGGCCCACATAGCCAAAATGATTCCGATATCACCAATGCGATAAATCGAGAATACTTTTACGGCATTTTTAACGGGTAAGTATCGCTCACGGTAAAAGGAAATGAGTAAGAAGGAGGAAATTCCAAGGATTTCCCAGCCCACAAACAAGGTTTCCAAATTTCCAGATAGGATTGTTAAATTATAACCTACATAGAAAAATAAGGTGGTCGTAAAGAAGCGTTTATAGCCCGTTTCTCGGTGAAGATAAAAACGCGAATAACGGGTGACTAAAAACGTCAGAACGGCACCTACAAGCAGATAAACGGCCGTAATTAGATCAAAAAGAAAGTCGATTTGAAATATATAGTCGGCATTTTGAAACAAGATGATTTCCTTTACTTGGAAGGTCTCAGCGCCATTCAATGCCCAATAAAGCACAAAGGCAGTAGACAGGCTTAGTTGAACGACTAAGGTGCCGAAGGCCATCCCTGAAATCAAACGCTCATTGGTTTTTGGTAAGATGTTACTCACCAAAAATCCGATAATAGGTACCCAAATAAAAATGGGTAATATGGATGCTATGGTCATCTTAGTTTTGATTTAATAAGTACACAGGGAAATTTTCTTGATTGGATTTCAACAATTCATCGAGGTTTGCTAATTCCTCAATATCCTGTTTAAGTGGTTCATAAACCTCAAATTTCCCTTGTTTGAAAACAGATGCCTGCTTCGTTTCAGGATGAATCGAAACTAGATTAACCCAGAAATTGATAAACCATTCATAGGTTGCTGGATTTCGCTGGATTGTTTCCAAAACCATTTCAGGAAAGTGTTCCACAAGAATTAATAGGCGTATTGGATCATGAACTTCTGTCATTTGAGAAGGTAATCCTGGTCTCAAATCACCATCAATCCCATTTGCCACGCCAAAAAGCCCCATGACATTATGTGGCAATTTTGTTCCTGCACCCAATTTTTCGCCATCCACCCGAGAGAAATAATACTCCAAATTGATACCCCCACAAACGGGCGCAGCTGCATTAAGAATCGACAATAAATAATTGCCTTTCGGGTCTACTTCGTAATCGAAAGAATTTAAGAATGACCTTCTATCCAGGAAGATTCCTTTGGACAATTCTCTTCTTCCCACGATGCATAAGGCATTGGTAGCATGATTTAATTCAGGACGAGGTTCAAAAATGGAAACGGAACGCGTTCTAATTTGATCATGAATTACCTCAGGCTGTAAGCTAGAATCTACCGAATCAAATCTCCTTGAACGTTCTTTGGCATTTAAGTCCAAAGCCTTTTTAAACGTGGCAATATTCTCTTGATGCAAGGACTGATGTAACTCAGTTTGGATCTCATCATCGTAAAATACAATGTCATCACGTGTCGTATCCTGCAATGCGCCGATAAACAAGGTGTCTTCAGGAATGGCTATGCCTCGCTCCTTCAAAATCGCTCGAACTTCCGGTTTATTCGCCATGATACTCGAAACGCGAGCATTGACCGAACCAGAACGTCCAGAACAGGCGCCACAGTCATAAGCTGCATAATGAGGATTGTTGACCGAACTGGCACCATGTCCAACCACATAAACGATCGGAGCAAAATTATCCACTAAGCCAATACTCTTCAACAATGTCTCGATTCGATTAGCCATTTCTTCAATTTTAAAGCCAATTTGCAAGCCATTTTCTTGTTCTTGTAAGGCATCAAAATCCACTTGCAACTTCGAAAATTTGTCCATGTGACGTAAGGAAGATGCG
>JBEDFG010000173.1:0-3366 GCA_041175285.1 Bacteroidota bacterium
GCTGCTTCCTGAATATTTAAACTATCAGCGGAAGTATTAAAGTAGGTTTTAGCGGCGACCTTAATTCCATACGCATTGTTACCATAATCCACGGTATTTAAATACCAAAGGATGATTTCATCCTTTGTATAAAAACGCTCTAATTTGATCGCTGTAACCCATTCTTTTGTTTTATATACCAATTTATTTAAGCCAGGAATGTAACCCAATAAACCGGTCTTTGTAAAACTCTTTTTGGTTCGTGTTTTAAACAAATTCTTAGCTAATTGCTGCGAAATTGTACTTCCACCCCCACGATCTCCTCCTTTTACAATCCCAATCGCAACGCCAGCCCAAGCTTGAAAATCAATACCGGTGTGCTCATAAAAACGGGCATCTTCAGTAGCTACTAAAGCTTTAACCAAATAGGGTGAGATTAAATTATAATCACGAATTGGCGTTCTGTTTTCCGCAAAATATTTACCTAAAAGCACGCCATCTGCCGAATAGATCTCTGAGGCTTGTGATAGTTTAGGATTTTGAAGGTCATCTACGCTTGGCATTTGCCCTGTCAACCAAAATATATTGGTCTCAATGACAAACAAATAAACCAATCCGTAAAATATCGTTTTACCTGTAATGCGCCACATACGAACGATGGGCTTATAATAAGGTGAATTTTTGTCTACTCTTGCATCGTAATATGCCTGAAGCGCTTGTTGTTTTGATTCATAGAAACCAATCGCCTGTTGACATGCCGACTCCAATGCCGCATATTTCTTATCACCAATCACCTTTTTGATACCCAAAATTAACAAATGGACAAGCTTCATAATCGCTTGTTGGACCCATGCCTTACCACGTGAAAAAGAGTGCTGTATCTGCTCAAGCATAGTTTATTCCGTTTCTAATTTTTCTAAGATAGTCATTAAATCCGTGAAATCACGAAAGCCAGGACGGTCTTCCTCCCCTGCCACTAGGCCAATTCCCTGAATCGAACTTTGTTCTACCCACTCATCTAAATCACTCTCAGGAATCTCTAATCCAAGAATAATTGAATATTGTGCCGCCCATATTTCAACCGAGGCTTCCATGCCAGCCAATGAATTGGCATCATTGCCCACCAACAAGAAATGTGTTACATAGGGTGCAGAAGCAGCAAAAATGGCCGGTAAATTATCCGTATCGATATTCACTCGCAATATCTTAGGAACATCAATCGAATGAATGGCTATTAAAGAAACACTGGAATCAATCTCAATCACATCAGGCTGATACGTGTCTACCGCCTCCCGAATCTGTTCCGCAGTCGCTTTCGTAAATTCGCCGACAATTTGAACACCTGCCAACCAATTACGAATTTCAGTAAAACGTTCAAGCGTAATTTCTTGTAACGGAAAACCTAACCACTCTACTCCCATGCCGGCACAATACCGCGCATCAGATAAATTAGCAATCGAAGAAACTTTAACCTGGGTTTTTAACATCGCGTGTCATTGAAATAAACGAGGACAAAAGTACGTTTTCAACGGGTAAATACCAAGATTATTCGACGTTTGGAGAAATAAATCCTAACTTGCGCAAAATTTACGACAGGCTTTGAACCTGTAAGGAAATATGGAATCAAAAGGACGCGTTTTAGTCGCCATGAGCGGCGGCATCGACAGCTCAGTCGCAGCTGTTTTATTACACGAACAAGGTTATGAGGTTATTGGAATGACCATGAAAACCTGGGATTATGCCAGTTCAGGTGGAGACAAAAAAGAAACCGGCTGTTGTTCCCTTGATTCCATCAACGACGCGAGACACATCGCCGTATCGCTCGGATTCCCCCATTACATATTAGATATACGTGAAGAATTTGGTGATTCGGTCATCGACTACTTTACCCAAGAATACGTGGACGGCCGCACGCCAAACCCATGTGTCATGTGTAATACGCACATTAAATGGGACGCACTACTTCGTCGTGCTGACCAGTTAGGCTGTGAATTCATCGCAACTGGACACTATGCACAGATACGTGAAGAGAATGGCCGACATATCATTTCGAAAGGTGTGGACACCCTGAAAGATCAAAGTTATGTGCTCTGGGGTGTTTCTCAATCCAGTCTGGCACGCACCATATTACCTTTAGGCGGTTTAACCAAAGCACGTATTCGTGAAATGGCAACCGAGCGTGGTTTTGTAGATTTGGTTAATAAATCAGAGAGTTACGAGATCTGTTTTGTACCCGATAACGACTACCGCGGTTTTTTAAAGCGTCGATTACCTGAATTAGAAGCCGAAGTCGCGGGTGGTAATTTCGTCGACACCTCTGGTAAGGTGATTGGAAAACACGAAGGATATCCGTTTTATACCGTAGGTCAGCGGAAAGGTTTAGGCAAAGCCTTTGGTTTCCCCGCCTATGTCATTGAAATTCGAAAAGAAACCAATGAAGTGGTGATTGGAAAGATCGCTGATTTAAATCGGACCGGCATGTGGGTGGGACAGCTTAACCTACAGAAATACGCAGAAATTCCTGCTGAAGGGATAGAAACCTTGACAAAGGTTCGATACAAAGACGCCGGAACAGATGCAATCATATACCAGCACGGCGCTAAAATCAAAGTTGACTTTCACGCGGAAGTCAGTGGCATTGCCCCAGGACAAGCCGCCGTTTTCTATGAAGGAAATGATGTTATTGGTGGTGGCTGGATCTTAAAATCATTCCAAAAAGGGAGCGTTTTTGAGCACGTGCAATCTTTTGAAGTAGCCAATTAAGGCATCAATTTTGCCTCTTCGGGAGTTAATTTTACTTTAATGCGTGGCATTTGAATGACCTCCATGTCATATATCCTAGATCCATCGATCTTAAAACGTAAGGCCGTTTGCTCGGGATGAAAACCATGTTGGCCCGCCGCACCCGGATTCAAAAAGAGCATATTATTACGTTTGGCATCGCGCTTAATTTGTAATATATGTGAATGCCCACAAACAAAAATCATTGGCAAACCTTTGGCGAATGCCTCTAAGGCATCTGGTTTGTAATTCGAAGGAGCTCCTGCGATATGGGTCATCGCAACTGTCACATCTTCGCAACGAAAACGTCGAATTTTGGGATACATATTACGAATGGTACGGTCATCGATATTTCCGTACACGCCTGCAATCGGCTTACCATAAGCAGCTAATTTATCTGCCAGCTCCACTGAGCCCCAATCCCCCGCATGCCAAATTTGATCACAAGCCTTCAGATGTTCATCCAGGCGTGGATCTAAATAACTATGCGTATCAGAGAGTAATAAAACCTTAACCATTTTATTTAGCTTTGACCGAAATAAGTGCCCCAGTAGATATAAGCGCATTCTTTTTCCAAACAACGCGCTCTTCAGCTAAACGAGCGTT
>JBEDFG010000174.1:0-3341 GCA_041175285.1 Bacteroidota bacterium
AGTAGAAGTTTGGGCTCCCGTTCAAGGACCAGATAGTTTGGTTACCGAATTAGCAGGTTACTTAGGAATCAAACCTGAACACGTGAAGATCAATGTCACATTCTTAGGTGGAGCTTTTGGCCGGAAAGCCTATTACGATTATGTATTAGAGGCTGCGCATATTTCTCGTCAGGTTAATGCACCCGTTAAAGTCATTTGGACTCGGGAGGAAGATATCCAACAAGGACCATTCCGTCCAGGAATGATTTCTGCTATGCAGGGAGGGATTGATAATCAAGGTAATGTTTTGGCATTTGAACATCGATTAAATGGTGCTTCCATTATGGCCAATGTTTTCAAGGCCGACATGCGTGGTAAAATTGATCCTTGGGCAGGAGAAGGCATTAGCATCGAAGACAGTCCCTATGCTTTTCCGGCACGTCGCAATTCATTTAATTGGGTCGACCCACAAATGCCTATTTTGTGGTGGCGTTCTGTTTATGCATCGACCAATGTATTCGCTCAGGAAAGTTTCATGGATGAATTAGCTCATGAAGGAGAAAAGGATCCGCTGGACTTACGCCTACAATTATTAAAAGATTCGCCTCGTTTTGTTGCCGTGCTAAATAAGCTCGCTGAAATTTCAGATTATCGTGCCAAACGCAAATCGGGTAAATCCATCGGGATCGCTATAGCGCGTTCATTTGCAAGTATTGCTGCACATGCTTTTTATGTAGAGAAACAAGGAACTGGTGTTAAGATCAAAGAGATTTACTCGGTGATTGATTGCGGTTTTGCTGTTAATCCAGATAATATCATAGCCCAAATGCAAAGTAATTTGGCGTATGGCTTGTCGGCAACAATCAAAAACGAAATCACTCGAAATCATGGTGTGACGGAGCAAAGTAATTTCCATGACTATGCCGTGATCCGACAAGGGGAATTGCCTGATGCCGTTATTCATGTCATGCAAAATGAGGAAGAGCCTGGTGGAGTAGGCGAGCCTGGTTTACCTCCAGTAGCGCCAGCTTTATGTAATGCTATTTTCTTGGCAACAGGAAAACGTGTTCGCACGTTACCTTTTGATTTAAGTTCGATTTAAATGGTAGGTTTAATTCTGGCTGCAGGGGCCTCTTCTCGGTTAGGGGAAGCGAAACAATTATTAGTATATCAGGGTCAAAGCCTGTTGGAGAGATCCATACGTTTGGCTTTTTCTGTATGCCAAGAGGTTTTGGTTTGTCTTGGGGCGGAAGTGGATCAATCGATTATTATTATTGAAAATTTACAAAAGGAGTTTCCTGATCTTTCTTATGTACAGGTAGCACAATGGGAAAAAGGAATGGGGGAGTCGCTTGCGGTAGGACTTAAAGCGGTAGATATTTCTCGAGATGTGTTGGTTTTATTATGTGATTTGCCTTTTCTGACAACGTCTCATATTAAGAATTTGACTTCATTGGCTAATCCGGACAGAGCGATTGTGGCCTCCTTTCAAGGAGTTAATTCTCCCCCTGTTTTAATTCCAACTGCCTTGCGGCCTTTATTTAATCATTGGAGTGGCGATCAAGGTTTAGGGAAATTTTGGCGCCAAAATCCCATGCTTTGTGAAATTGTTCACTTTTCGGATAAATTCAGGGATGTGGATGTTCCGGAAGATCGGAAGTATTGGGGCATATGAAAATTAGACGTTAGACGTTAGACGTTAGAGACGCGATACTCGCGTCTTTTTTCTCAGACTTTAGACATTAGACTGTAGAGACGCGACACTTCGCGTCTTTTTTCTCGACGATAGACCTTAGACTGTAAAGACGCGATACTTCGCGTCTTTTTTCTTTGGCAAACCTTTCAGGATTGCCAAAGTTTGAGGCGTTTTTACGCCGATTCAACGTCCAGCGTCTACTAGACGCGAAGTATCGCGTCTCTACATTATCCAGTTTTCGCATCTCTACATCTTGCTATTTTTACCGAATATTTTTTCGGGTCTCTCCTCGAAATTTATTACCTTTGTGCCTTCTTGCGTCGATGCAAGTGCATTTCTTACTATAACAATTTATTGTGGAATCGATCGAAAGCTTACCTACCGTAGAAACAGCCAAAAAATTAGGTTTATTGCCAGAAGAATATGACCGTATTCAGGAAATTTTAGGCCGCAAGCCGAATTTTACAGAGTTGTCTATTTTCTCTGTTATGTGGTCAGAACACTGTAGTTATAAGAACTCCATTGTTTGGTTGAAAACTTTACCGAAAGATTCTCCACGTATGTTGGCTAAAGCCGGTGAAGAAAATGCGGGTCTAGTTGACCTAGGAGACGGTTTAGGCTGTGCCTTCAAAATTGAATCTCATAATCACCCTTCGGCATTAGAACCTTATCAAGGGGCGGCTACTGGGGTAGGTGGTATCAATCGTGATATTTTCACCATGGGTGCGCGTCCTATCGCTCAGTTAAATTCGTTGCGTTTTGGTAATATTGATTTAGCCAAAACAAAGTGGTTAGTGAAAGGGGTCGTGAAGGGAATTGGTGATTACGGGAATGCGTTTGGTATCCCAACGGTCGGTGGAGAAGTTCAGTTTGACGATTGTTATAATGTAAATCCGCTCGTAAATGCCTTTTCTGCAGGTATTTTGAAGGTGGGTACCCAAGCATCTGCCATTTCATATGGGGTAGGTAATGGTGTATTTATTGTAGGATCTGCGACAGGAAAAGATGGAATTGGTGGAGCAAGTTTTGCTTCGGAGGATATTACTTCTAAATCATCTGAAAAATTGCCTGCGGTACAAGTAGGTGATCCTTTTCAAGAGAAATTATTATTAGAGGCTTCATTGGAAATCATTGAAGCGGGTTGTGTGATTGGTATTCAAGACATGGGTGCGGCAGGTATTATCTGTTCAACGTCTGAAATGTCTGCCAAAGGAGAGCATGGAATGATTATCGATCTTTCTAAAGTGCCGACACGCCAGGCTAATATGAAGCCGTTTGAAATCTTATTATCTGAGTCGCAAGAACGTATGTTGATCGTCGTTGAAAAAGGACGCGAAGCGGAGGCGAAAAAGATTTTTGATAAGTGGGATTTAAATTGCGAGCAAATTGGTACCGTAACAGATACCAAACGTTTGGAATTCTATCAAGATGGTGTGTTAGTAGCAGACGTTCCTGCGGATGATTTGGTATTGGGCGGAGGCGCACCAGTTTATCATCGTGAATACAAAGAGCCTGCTTACTTCCAAGAGTTCAAGAAATTCGACATTAATTCAGTACAAGATATCCCAGCGGCAGAATTGCCAAAGGCATTGGATTTCTTAATGAATCACCCGAACATCGCTTCCAAGAAGTGGGTGGCGGAACAATATGATTCGTCGATCGGTCG
>JBEDFG010000175.1:0-5020 GCA_041175285.1 Bacteroidota bacterium
CGAAACTGCCATGAAAAATCCATGGGAATTCGATCATCGCGGTCGGCCTACCAACATGGCTGCGGAAGAATATTGGGCAGGAATGCGCACAGGCTATACGCCCGCAGAAGAGCACCGCTACTTATTCGAAAACGATAAGCAAAACCCTTACATCGAGAAAAAAGGTGGATTCGATTGGATCCGCGCTTACCACACTGGGGGTAAATCGTTGTTATGGGGTCGCCAAACGTACCGTTGGAACCGTGAGGATTTCTTGGCCAACGAGAAAGAGGGGATTGGAACGCCATGGCCGATCGGCTATGATGATTTGGCTCCTTGGTATTCATACGTAGAGAAATTTGCAGGTATTTCAGGCCAAGCGGAAGGTTTGGACGTATTGCCAGATTCGGATTTCTTGCCAGCGATGCAAATGACTGCGCCTGAGGTGCATTTCAAAAATGAAGTCAACAAAAAATTAGGCCGTCCTGTGACGGTGGGCCGCGTAGCTCACCTAACAAAACCAGGCAAGCAGCATACGGATTTAGGTCGGTCATCATGTAACTACCGGAATAAATGTATGCGCGGTTGTCCCTATGGAGCGTATTTCAGTTCCTTATCGGCAACCTTACCAGCAGCCCAACGGACAGGTCGTTTGACGATGGTGCACAATGCGATTGTGGCTGAAATCATTTACGATGAGAAGTCGCAAAAAGCCAAAGGTGTTCGCGTGATTGATCAAAATACATTAGAGTCTAAAGAGTATTTTGCAAAAATTATATTCGTGAATGCGGGAGCGATTGGTTCAACTTCGATCCTAATGAATTCAAAATCAAATCGTTACCAAAATGGTTTAGGAAATGATTCGGACCAATTAGGTCGTAACATCATGGACCACCACTTGGGTGTAGGCGCTAGCGCAACGGTTGACGGTTTCAACAAAGATTACATGTTTGGCTCACGTCCAAACGGTTTATATATTCCACGTTACCGCAACTGGGGTAAGGATAAGCGTGGTTATTCACGCGGTTTCGGTTACCAAGGTGGTGCGAGTCGTGAAGGCTGGGGACGTGGCGTAGGTCAAGATGGTTTTGGTGCCGACTTCAAAGAGAGTTTAACTCATCCAGGTCAATGGACAGTTGGTTTTGGTGGTTTTGGTGAGATTTTACCAGATCCAAACAACCGATTCACGTTAAGTGACCAAAAAGATAAGTGGGGCTTACCGATTCTTTCGTTTGAAGCTAATTTTGGTGAAAACGAATTGAAAATGCGTCAAGATATGATGAACGATGCGGCTGAAATGTTAGAGGCGGCAGGTTTCAAAAACATCAATGCATACAATGGCCAAAACACGCACATCGGTTTAGGTATCCACGAAATGGGTACAGCGCGCATGGGTACATCCGTGAAGAACTCGATTGTGAATAAGCACAACCAAGTTCACGAAGTGAAAAACGTATTTATGACTGACGGTGCCGCGATGGCATCTGCTTCATGTGTTAACCCGTCGTTAACTTACATGGCAATGACTGCTCGCGCAGCGGACTTTGCTGTCAGCGAATTGAAGAAACGCAATTTGTAAGCAACTAATTAGCTTAAGAAGGGTCGGTGCGATTTTCGTGCCGACCCTTTTTTTTGGCTTTCCATTTTTGACTATCGCTGTCAAATCGGTCTATTGCCACGTAAAACAGTGACAGGTACAATCAGTTAGCTTATATTATTGCATTTTATTCCATCAATCAATTGCTTTTTTCAAATCAAGCAGTCATCTTCCTACAATTTATTACCTAACCCTAATCATATATGAAAACCAAACACCTTTTCTCAGTGCTGCTGATCAAATCGCGGCAATCAAAAAAATTAACCCAGAATCAAGTCGCCCGGGCCGTAGGCGTTAGCCAAAGTGCCTATAATTATTGGGAGTCTGGGAAGCATTATCCGAACGCAAAAAAACTTTTTAACCTGACGAAAGTCCTAAGCATTCCCATCGATGAAATGCTAACCGCCTAAGTGAACGATCCTTGGAGTCAGCCGACTTCAAGGATTTTTCTTTACCTTTATGCCCGGTATGCAAATTCAATCCCGTTTACTTCTTCGTTTGAGTCTCCTCAGTTTGCTGTGGATGACATTTGCTTGTACGGAGGAAACGGTACCCACCGAAAAGCAGCTCTATTTTCCGCTGGCCACCTATTTACAACAGGAAATTAGCCAAATGCAGAAGCATCCTCAACGCGTTCACAAAACCATGATTTTGGATGGAAAGAAGGAAGTGAAGGTAATTTCCGATATGGATTGGGAAAAGGAATGGGCGCTATTTATTGAGTCTGATTTAAATAAGCCCGCTTTTGACAAAAGCTACGACAACCTTTCAGAGGATGGATTTCGGTGGTATTCCTTGAAGATAGGGGAAAACCTACCCGTGAAAAAATTGAAGATTCAGTTGGACGCCCTCGAGCGCCCTGCTTCCATTGAAATTGAAATGTCGCAGACCAATTTCCTTTTTGATACCAAGAAGAAAATGCACATGAATTTTGCGGAGGGTAAAGTGCAAACCTATTCGATTGAGGGTACGCAGCAGATGCGCTGGGGTTCCCCTACGCATTACCAATTATTGGGAGTTTTACTCGCCAAATAGTCCGCTCGACAAATAGCGATCACCTCGGTCGCATAAAATGCACACAATTAAGCCTTCCTCGAGTTCAGCCGCTAATCGAACACTAGCTGCCACTCCCCCGCCACTGCTCATTCCGGCAAATACACCTTCCACTTTGGCCAAGCGTCTCGTCATTTCTGTCGCTTCTTCCTCTGAAATATCCATGATACGATCCACACGTTCTGGTTGGTAAATTTTCGGACGATATTCAATTGGCCACCGACGAATCCCTGGAATTTTCGAACCTTCTGTAGGCTGGCAACCAATGATTTGAATAGCTGGATTTTGTTCTTTTAGGTACATGGATGTCCCCATGATGGTTCCGGTTGTCCCCATCGAACTAACAAAATGGGTGATTTGGCCGGCTGTATCGCGAAAGATTTCTGGGCCTGTCGTTTTGTAATGGGCCAAATAATTATCGGGATTCTCAAATTGATTCAATAAAATATATTCGCCCGATGCCGCCTTATCCACGGCGTAATCACGAGCTGATTCGATGCTTTCGGTTAACGTTACTTTGGCGCCAAAAGCCTCCATGGTTAGCACGCGCTCTCGGGTAGAATTGACAGGCATCGCCAGTTCAATTTCCAATCCATATAGCCGCGCAATCATAGCTAAGGCAATACCCGTATTTCCAGATGTGGCTTCGATTAATTTAGTACCTGCCTTGATTTCACCTCGCGCAATCGCGGATTCAATCATGCTTTAACCGAACCACCTGGATTATTTCCTTCCAGTTTGCCCAGGATCCGAACCCGTGGGTTTGGGTTTAATTTCCTTAAGTCTACCAGAGGCGTATTGCCTACTAAATCTAATAATGTCGACATCCTATTCTTCGATTACTTTTAAATTTTCTTGATGGTAAATTTTGGTGTTTGGGGCAACTGAACGAGTCAACCACACGTTTCCGCCGATGATCGAGTCCTTGCCTACGATGGTATCACCTCCCAGAATAGTCGCTCCCGAATAGATCACCACACCATCTTCAATTGTAGGGTGACGTTTGGTGGAGGCCATGGTTTTTGCAACAGAAAGCGCCCCTAACGTAACTCCTTGATATAATTTCACGCGTTCACCGATCACACAAGTTTCACCGATGACGATACCTGTACCGTGGTCCATGAAGAAATAAGGACCAATTTCAGCGCCAGGATGTATGTCAATTCCCGTTTTAGAGTGTGCATATTCCGTTAATATACGTGGCATTAAAGGAACTTTTTCTTGTTGTAATCCATGTGCCAAGCGGTAAAAAGCCATGGCATAAAATCCCGGATAGGTCCGAATTACCTCATAATCTGTCGTTGCCGCAGGATCGCCATCTACCATCGCTTGGACGTCGGTGAGTAGTAATTCATATATCCCAGGAATGCGCTCCATGTAGCTTTTTGTAATTTCTTGAGGGCTCGCTGGTAAGTCTTGACTCATCGTATGCAAGATACTTTCCAATCCGTGCTCGATGCTTTCCCAGATTAATTGCAGATCAGTCAGGTTGACGATTTGCTTGCGTGTTTGTTCTGGAAATAAGGTCAGGATTATTTTGGTGAATAGTTTCTTAATATCAGACGTGGCTGGAAACGGCTTCGTTTGGGTATGGCGCCCTAAAATCTGGTTTAAAAATGCGTCGTTCATTTGTTAGGCGAAAATAGCGGATGTGCCATGACGGCATCTGCTTGTAAGGTGGGTTCTAATGTTTCAACCACCAAGCGGTGGATTTTTTCTTCTGCTCGATTTTCCAGTCCGTGCACATAGGCTTTGTCATAATAGTGCAAGGTTATCGCAGCTACAAGCGAGAAATCATCTGTTTCTAATGCTTCTTGTGCATTTTTATAATGATCTCCACCCAGGCGTTTTTTGATTTTGTCGATGGCCCGGCCTAAATCTTCTTTGGGATAATGGGCATAAACCTCGACCAAATGGGGTAATCGATATTGCGCATCAATATCTAAAAATAAGACAGGAGCTTCTCGCAATTGATTATAAAAAGAAGCACCCATAAATACTTTTCCAATGTGCCTACTTTCATCCTCCACCCAAATCGGTTTTGAATAATCCATTTGCATCAATTGACTGACTAAAATATTTTCAAAATGCTCCGAGCTTGGCTGTTCCTCTAAACCTAAATGGCCAAATGCGGAACCTCGGTGGTGCGCAATGCCCTCCAAGTCGATGACTTGAACACCTCTATTTTGCATTTCTAATAAGATGTCTGTCTTTCCGCTCCCGGTTTTTCCTCCTAAAACGATCAGAGGAATCTGTTCTTCAAATTTAGATAGGACAAAATTTCGATAAGCTTTGTAGCCGCCTACCAAGATTTTCACTCGGATGCCAGCCGTTTCCAAAAGCCAAGCCATGCTTCCAGAGCGCATGCCGCCACGCCAGCAGTGGACGTAG
>JBEDFG010000176.1:0-3663 GCA_041175285.1 Bacteroidota bacterium
GCAGTTTCAATGGGAAAAGACACGACCGCAGGATGCGACATTCTCCACAATTACGGGTGCGACACAAGCGAGCTACCAAATCTATCCTACGGGTGGAACGCCACATCCCAGTGGCACGCAATACCGAGTCAAATTAAATGCGACATCATGTCTCGTAATTTCTGAGCCTGCCACCATTACATTGCACACCATCACAAACATCAATAATCCAAGTATTTGTGAGCGGGGGAATGGACGATTGGAAGCCCAGATTCCAACCATCACAGATGCCTCCAATTTTCAATGGACGCTATCAGTCAATAATGCACCATTTGAAGATTTGGTAAATAATAGCACCTATTCAGGGGTGAATACCCCCAATTTAAGCATCAATCAAACGCTAGCAGCGATGGATGGATACCGATATAAGATTCGCATGAATTTCGCGATTAGCCCAAATAATGACAACGAAGGCTCCCTCACAAATCAAAACCAAGTGACCACCTTACTTCAAGTGAAAACTAGCCCTATTCCCTATCATGCGGCCAGTCTCTATAAAGGCTGCATTGACCAGCCGATTACCTTAAATTCCACCGGATGCTCTCCCTATACGACACAATGGTATGACCAAGATGGGAACCCGATGTCACAAGGAGCGAAAGCACTCGTTACGCTCGCCGATCCAAATCCCCGAATTTATACGGCAACCTGCTTAAAGCTTGGATGTGAAAGCCTTCCCTCACGAGGCACTAGCGCTCAAGCCTATGTCAAACCCAGCGCACCCGTAAATGCAGGTACAACCGAATCGATATGTGCCAATCTACCCATCACGTTCAAGGCTTCAGGGGGGACAAATAACATGTGGTATTTAACGGGCACATCAACTAGTACTTTATCCACGGCAAGCCAACTCACCGTAATCGGACTTGTTCCTGAAACCCTGATTACCCGATTCGTAAGTCAATCGTTGAATAATTGTGAAAGCCCGCGAACGGCCATTCAAGTACGGATCAAATCAATTCTTGAATGTAGTGATTTGCCGGAACCTCCACCTACACCAACAGATACAGTTATTACGCCAACAAACCCAGAACCTGACATACAATTACCTCCCAAAGAAGTCCCCAAAATCCCTCAGATCACCTACTCAATTTCACCGAATTGTGGTACAGAATCCTATCAATTGACCGTAAATGGCTGTCCTACTACGCCCCAAATTTTCAACCGATATGGCCCTGAGAAACTCATTGGTTTAGGTGAATCATCTGCCATTTCAGCCAGCTTTGAATCCTATATTCAAATTCGATGCCCTGGCACAGCAGCCGCGCCGATAGAACTCACACTGCCTGAATTGCGAAGACCTTCCATAGGCATTGAAACTAATTATGTGAATTTTGCTTGTAGCGGTGATGACATCCAACTAAGCGCCATCCTTCCGCTGAAAAGTGAGATGATCGGATGGGAACTGAATGGACATCTTTTCGCTGAACAGCAGACGGTTTCGGGCCTACTCCGCCCTGGTTTTTACCAGCCAGTAATCCGAAAAAATGGCTGTATTCATCGAGGAGATGGCATGTACATCGAGGTACATGAGCGTCCAGCGCCGCCTAAATTAACGTTGTCAGCGCATGAAATTTGCCTCGGTGACACGATACAAATTAGCTCCAATGTGAACCCCTTAAAATGGACAAATGATGTACCCACGAGTCAGCAATTCATCGGATTATCAGTGGGCGCATTCAACTTCTCCGCGCAAACTGCTTCCGATGGGGTTTGTTGGTCTGAACCTAGCATACCCATTAGCCTGATCGTTTTGCCTGTACCTCATGCACCTACCATCATAAGTCGGAGGCAAGCAGGATTCTGCGCTGGCGATTCTACGCTCCTTCAAGCTGATACTCCTAGCCAGACATATGCATGGATTACAGGTGAGCGCACCCAAACAAGGTTTAGTAAAAAACCAGAAGTCTCCTACGTGAAATACAAAGACCCCAACGGATGCTGGTCGGCATGGAGTGCTCCTATCACCACTTTCCACTTCCCGGCTGAACCACAACCTTATATCATAGCAAGTCCAAACCGACAATTTTGTCAAGGGGAAAGCGTAACCATTCATGCGACCCCAGCTTTTGGGTATGCCTGGAATGTGGGTGGTGGAAATGCAGATAGTTTGGTTGTCCGCCAATCGGGTGATATCAACTTAAAAACACAAAATGAGTATGGTTGTTGGTCGCTCCCCAGTGCATCATTATCCATCGTGGCGCGCCAGAATCCCAGTCAACCCATACTCGAAAAAATGGGTTCTTATTTTCTACAAGCACGGAGCATAATCGATCAACCTGATCGATATGCTTGGCGGTATAACCAATTCGAATTGTTAGATTCTTTAAAACAGATCAAACTTTTCGATTCCGGGATTTATTATGTTAGTGCCATAAAGAATTACCTATTAGCAGGCGAGTCAACCATAACTTGCCGCTCAGAATTTAAAGGATACAATTATACGTTACCTGCCGAATTGGGCGGAATTTCAATTTATCCAAATCCAACACAAAACAGCTCGATTTCGATTGAAATACTCAGTAATACCTTAGAAAATAAGATCGAATTAATAGACTTTCAGGGACATGTGGTGCAGCATTGGGAACTAGGATCTGCGGCATTCAGACATCGAATCAAGCTGGCAGATCAGCTCGCGAACGGGAATTATATCTTACGATTTGAAACAGATGAAGGGATTAAAACACGGATCATCTCTGTGTTGAAGGACTAACAAAAAAGGCCAAAAAATTTGGCCTTTTTCTTATTCATAAATTCCTTTGGCTATCTTTTCACTCATGGCCTTAGGCGCAACCCAAGCGAGGAATGCGCTTAATTTGTTTACAAAACCTGTGATCACTTCGATCTTACCCGCAAACATTCCATCCACTGCTAGTTTCGCAACTGATTCAGGAGTCATCGTTATTTTCTCTGCTGCCTTACGCGCCTTCGCTTGCAAGTTCGCCCGATCATTAAAGTTAGTACTCGTCGCCCCCGGACTAACTGCTGTAACCACCACACCTTTGGCTTTCCATTCATGGTGAAGTCCACGAGAGAAGTTCAACACAAACACTTTCGTCGCCGCATATAGGCTCATATTTGGAATCGCTTGATAGGCCGTTGAACTTGCAATATTTAGTACATGCGCCTGACCTTTCCCAGATAGAAAAGGCAAGAACTTTTGACACATTTCGACTAGGGCATGCATGTTTACTTGCATCATCTTCTGGTTCTCATCGAAGGTATATGACTCGAACTGACCGACTAACCCATAACCCGCATTATTCACCAATATCCGTAAATCAATTTGCTTTGATTCAACCCACTCAACAATACGATCAACGGCACCAACTTCCCCCAAGTCGCTAACAAGGTAGTCGGCCTGCACCCCATACTTCTTCTCCATCTCCTCTTTGACCATTTGCAATTCATAGGAATTACGAGCGATCAACAGCAGGTCATGACCTTTCATGGCTAATTGAATGGTGATTTCTTTACCGATTCCTTTACTTGCTCCGGTGATTAATGCGTACGACATAAATAAGGTGGGTCTAACAAAAAAAGCCCATTGCTGGGCTTTCTTCATATTAATTACTTTTTCGGTGCAGCGGCAGGTGCAGCTGGAGCCGCTCCGGCTGGAGTCGG
>JBEDFG010000177.1:0-3293 GCA_041175285.1 Bacteroidota bacterium
GGGAAAATATGTAGAGGCAACTGATGCCAACTTTAAAGAATTGATTGGTACGTCAACACCTGTATTAGTTGACTTTTGGGCTGAATGGTGTGGACCATGTAAAATGATTGGACCCGTTGTAGAAGAATTAGCAGGAGAAGTTGAAGGTCAAGCAATTGTTGCTAAAATGAATGTAGATGCCAATTCAGCTGTACCAGCTTCCTTAGGAATTCGTTCGATTCCGACCTTAATGGTATTCAAAAATGGTGAAATGGTTGAGCGTTTAGTAGGTGGAAATATTCCTAAATCTGTATTGTCAGAGACCTTATTAAAGCACGCTTAATTAGCTTTTATAAACTTTATTCATGGCTTGTAACAAAATGTTGCAAGCCATTTTTATTTCGTCAATCGTGATTACTAAAGGTGGTGCAATGCGGAGCGCATTATCACAAAATAAAAACCAATCAGTGATTAAACCATTTTCAATACATGCGTCAATGACTGCCTTGACCGTTTTAAAATCTTTCATTTCTACGGCAATCATTAATCCAACTCCCCTCACTTCTTGAATAATTGGATGTACCAATAATTCTTTAAATAAGTCAGATTTTACGCGAACGTATTTGAGTAGGTTATTTTCTTGAATGAAATTTAATGTAGCTAAGGACGCAGCACAGGATACCGGATGTCCACCAAATGTAGTTATATGTCCTAATACAGGTTCAAATGATAATGTACTCATGACCGTATCATTGGCTATAAATGCGCCTATTGGCATACCGCCTCCCATTCCTTTGGCTGTTAAAAGAATATCAGGTTCTATGTTCATTTGTTGGTATGCCCAAAATGTGCCAGTTCTACCAAAACCTGTTTGGATTTCATCTATAATTAATAAGCATCCAGTCTCGTTACATTTTTCTCTCAGGGCTTTAAAATAGTTTATTGAGGCTGACCTCACTCCTGCTTCACCACCAACAATTTCAATGACGATGGCTGCTGTTTTATCTGTAATTTGAGATAATTCAGCTATTTCTCCATGGTGGATGTGTTTGATATCAGGTATGAGTGGTCGAAAACTATTTTTGAAATTTTCATCACCAGCTAACGAAAGGGCACCTTGGGTTGCGCCATGGTAGGCATTATAACATGAAATAAATTCAGTTCGACCCGTATAACGCTTGGCTAGCTTCATGGCACCCTCTACAGCCTCTGTCCCTGAATTAGTGAAATAAACCTGATTCAAATGCGTTGAACCGGTTGATTTAACTAAAGCTTCCGCTAATAATACTTGGGGACTCTGAATATATTCACCATAGACCATTAAGTGCATGTATTTATCTACCTGATCTTTAACGGCTTGTACAACATCTGGATTTCGATGTCCTACATTTGAAACGGCAATACCTGAAATTAGATCGATGTATGTTTTTCCAAAACAATCAGTTAAATAGATATGTTCAGCCGTTACAATTTCCAATGCCAAAGGGGCATCTGAAGTTGGCGCTACATATTTTTGAAAAAGTTGCCTGTGTGTAAATCCCATGAGCCCAAATTTACAGCCTTTTATCAAATTATCAGTTTCTGCTATGGTGTTTTGCCTGAATTTCCTTTGTATTGCATCATGAAAAAACCACTAATTACATTATTACTTATTTTGCTTACATCTTCTTGGGTTCTAAGCCAAACATTGTCGGGCGTTGTTAAAAACAAAAATGGAGAAATTTTACCATTTGCTACGATTTGGGTTACCGACTTGAACAAGGGGACATTAGCGAATGAAGATGCTAAATATGCAATTCAATTACCTAAAGGTGAGCATGAAGTAGTTTTTCGGTTTCTTGGTCATACGCCGAAACCACAAGTAGTAACGATTTCAGGAAACTTGTCGCTCGATGTAATTCTTACTGAGGAAGCGGTAACGCTTCAAGATGTCAATGTAGGTGGTTTGAAGGAGGATCCAGCGTTTGGAATCATGCGCAGGATGATATCCATGGCCCCATTTCATTTAAAGGAAATTGATCATTATTCGGCTAAAGGCTATGTCAAAGGAGCAGGTAAAATTACCTCCATATCCAAAATGATGAATGCGCTTGTAGGTAAACAGTTGGAAAAGGAGGCTGGAATTAAAGTGGGGTCAACCTATGTTTTAGAGGGAATAAATCAGATTGCCTATACGCGACCCAATAAGTTAGATGAAAAAGTGCTTTCTAATCGAAATAATTTACCCGCGGTAATAAAGAATTCGGGACCCCCCAATTTGCGAATTACACAAACCAATTTTTATTTGCCGAAGGTTTGGGGCTCGTTGATCTCCCCTATTTCGCCCTCTGCGTTTTCCTTTTACAATTTCGCCTATTTGGGCAGTTTCCAGTTAAATGGACAAACAGTTTCGAAGGTTCAAGTTAAACCGAAATCAACTTCGAATGATTTGTTTGAAGGTACTCTTTCCATTGTAGAGGATACTTGGAGTATCTATTCCTTTAGTTTGGCTTTTCGAAATTCACAAGGTTATTACACGTTTCAGCAACAAAATGCCATGTTTCAAGGAGTATGGATGCCTGTAAACTATGACGTAAATATAAATTTTGATGCGATGGGCTTCGGGGCAAATTTCCGATATATCACGCAGGTTAAAGAGTATTCAATTAAAGTTAATCCAGCATTTGTTGTCAAGCCAACCATTATCGAGGAACGTTTGCATAAGGATTGGGCTAAAGAAATAAATAAAGAAAAAATTGCCTCTCCTAAATTGTCTTTGGGCAAAGAATTGACGCGTAAAAAACTTAAGAAAGTACTCAAAGAAATTGAGAAAGAAGAGAAGAAAGAAGTGAAAAGTGAAGAGTTTAGTTCTGATTATACGATCACGGTTGATTCGTCAGCCTCTTTAAAGAAAGAGGATTATTGGGAAGCTGAACGTCAGGTTCCATTGACTGAAGCTGAGGTTAAAGGATATAAAGAAGCAGATAGTTTATCCGTACAAGACGAGAAAAAACGATTAAAGGATTCGGTTAATTCATTGCCTCGTTTCCGATTTGGAGATATTGTGAATACGAGAACCTATTCATATGGCCAAAAAGAATTTGGTGCTCGATTAACGCTGAGTGGAATTCAGTCAGGATATAATGCGGTCGATGGATACCATTTGGGCCGTGGATTAGATTATCGATTTACAAATAAATTATCTGATTATTGGGAAACAGGATTTGATATTCGCTATGCATTTTCTAGAAAAGGATGGAATGGATCTGTACATTTTATTCGTAATTGGGATGAGAATAGACAAAAGTTCAGTCTTTCTGGGGGTTCCACAATGG
>JBEDFG010000178.1:0-5006 GCA_041175285.1 Bacteroidota bacterium
TAATAAAATCGATAAAATAGACATACGATTTGGGTTTATATAAATTAAAAAAAATACAAATTATTAATGATGATGCTCTTCAACCGCCGCTCCGATGTAAGTTGAAACCAACATCGTAAAGATAAACGCTTGAATAAAGGCAACAATCAGCTCAATTACGTTCATGAAAAGCGAGAAGGGTACTACTGCTAGACCCAATGCCGCATTTTCAAAAATGAAAATCAAGGAAACTAAACTCAATAAAATAATGTGACCCGCTGTGATGTTTGCGAACAAACGAACCATTAAAGAGAAAGGCTTCATGAAAATACCCACGATTTCTACCGGAGTTAAAATCACCAACATCCATTTCGGTACACCTGGCATGGCAAAAATGTGCGTCCAATACGTAGAACGACCATTGAAGTTCGTTACAAAGAATGCAATGATTGCTAATACCAAAGTAACAGCGATGTTACCTGTTAAGTTGGCACCCCCTGGAACCAAGCCCAACATATTATTGAACCAGATAAAGAAGAAGACAGTCAATAAATAAGGCATAAAACGACGGTAGTGTTTTTCGCCAATGTTGTTTTTAGCAATCTCGTCACGTACGAAAATGATAATCGGCTCGAACATCGATTGAATACCTTTTGGAGCGCGATGAGGATTTTCTTTATAACGTTTTCCAATGCCAATAAAGATGGTCAACAATAATACGGCTGAAAGAATTAATGACGCTACGTTTTTGGTTATCGAGAAATCGTATACTTTTTCACCGTTCTCTGCATGAATCTTGCCATGTTCTAAAACAAAGCCATTGTAAGGGATTTCCTCGTGGTGTTCGTTTTTGAAATTAGAAGAAGAGAATATTTGAACCCCTTGAGATGCTGTATAAACGATGCATGGTAAAGGTAAAGTCGCATGAAAATGGCCGATGGTAAAGAAATGCCAATCATGCTCATCTGCAATGTGATGTAAAATTAATTTACCTGGATCGAATTTAGTCGATTCCGCCTCATGTGCTGCTGGAGCCGCTGCATGAGCTGCGGTATCTGCATGTGCCTCGGTAGAATCATGATGTGCTACTTCTTCATTCGCCAACAGCGCAAAGCTTGAAAAACTGAATAATAATCCGAGGATTATATTTGAAAAGTACATTTTCTTTAAAAAAGTCTTAATCGGCATCGTAATTCTTGCTTTTACTTAAATGTTTGATCTTGTTCTGTTAATTCGTTGATTAACTGAGTTTTGGGCAGAAAAAAAGGAAAAAAATATTCAGTCTTTTCTAAAAACGTCGCAAGTTACGAAGCAAGCCAATTATTTCAAAATTTGCGCTACATAAATAGAGTACAAAAAAGTTGACAACGAACAAGAATATTTCTGGGGTTCCAGAATAGGCGAAAAAACCAATGAATGAAATGCTTAAAATGAAGCGTATGGTTAGATTAATCATTTGAAATTGGATGAATTTTTCTTTTCCATCTTTCAGCCCAATTTGTGCAATACTAAAAGTTAAATAGGATTGAAAGGCAAGAAATGCAAAAATGAAAGTAAACTGTGGGTGTAAAAGGTGTGCCCAGGGACTTAGGTGAACCAAATATAAGATCCCTGCGAAGGCGATATAAAACAAAATCAACTCTTTCATGAAGGCAAATATCACTAGAATTTTGGAAATTCCTGATTTCATGATTTACTTTGTGCCCTCATTCAGTCGCTGTGAAGCATTGAATTATAAAGAAGAAGGGAGAGACTAGGCTCATTGATCTTCTGGCAACCCGTCAAAATTTTGACCCCGGTGCTAATTCCTACCCCAGGCGATTGCAGGCGATTGTCTGTTTAGGGAAATATAAAGCTTTGATGATGCAAGCAGAATTTAGACACTATCACTATCCCCATACCTTTCCGTTAGAAAGTGGAGCTTCGCTTCCTCAAATTGATTTGGCTTACCAAACATGGGGTCAAATGAATGCAGCGGGTGATAATGTGATTTGGATTTGCCATGCATTTACAGGAAGTCAGGATGTCGCTGATTGGTGGCAAGGACTTGTTGGGCCAGGTAAATTGTTCAATCCAGAGAATAATTTCATTGTTTGTGCCAATATATTAGGTTCGCATTATGGGTCCACGGGGCCATTATCAATCAACCCATTGACAGGCAAACCTTATTTTCATGAATTTCCGGACATCAGTATTCGCGACGTTGTTCAAGCATTTGAATTGTTGCGCAAAGACTTGGGTATTCATACAATTAAGACGTGTATTGGTGGTTCGATGGGTGGCCAACAAGCCGTGGAGTGGGGAATTATTAATCCTGATTTAATCCAGAATTTAATATTAGTTGCGACAAATGCGGTGCATTCTCCCTGGGGAGTTGCTTTTAATGAATCTCAACGGATGGCGATTGAAGTGGATAAAACATGGAAAGAATCGCATCCAAAAGCTGGAATTGAGGGTATGAAAGCTGCCCGGGCAACGGCCTTAATTTCATATCGTAACTACGAAACATATCAAATCACCCAATCTCGCCAAGATCATTCCTTAGAGAAAACCTTGCGTGCGGTTTCTTACCAACGCTATCAAGGAGAAAAGTTGGCTCAGCGATTTAATGCATACTCCTATTATATCCTATCTAAAATGATGGATTCTCAGGATGTGGGTCGCAACCGTGGCGGAATTATACCTGCCTTAAAGCTAATTAAATCGAATACATTGGTGATCGGAATTAAATCCGATGCGCTCTTTCCAATTGTCGAGCAAGAATATTTAGCCAAACACATTCCGGGTGCTTCATTTCAGGTGATCGATTCACTTTATGGTCATGACGGATTTTTAATTGAAAGTGGATTGATGACGAAGGCCATTCGTTTGTGGCAGAAACTTCAGCTTTTAGAGGTTAATCCCATGGCGGAATTCTTTCGGGAATTAGAGCAATTGTAGCAACGCGAAACTTGCATCCTTTTGTTTTGTAGAGACGCGATACTTCGCGTCTTATTTTTTATACGCCGAGGTATCGCGTCTCTACGTTCAACATTTTTCCTATCTTTGAAATCATGGAATTCAAAAACAAAATTGTCTGGATCACAGGAGCATCCTCCGGAATTGGCGAGGCATTAGCCTATGAATTTGCATCAAAAGGGGCAAATTTGGTATTATCAGCACGCAGGGAAGGTGAATTGCAAAGGGTCGCACAAGCCTGTGAGGCACATGGAGGAAGCGTTTTAGTCTTACCGTTTGATATGGTGGATTTGGCGGTTCATGGCCAGCAAGTCACTCAAGTAATTCAAAAATTTGGTCGGATAGATGTGTTGGTATTAAATGCGGGAGTAAGCCAAAGATCTTTTGTTTTAGACACAAAATTCGATGTTTATCGCAATTTGTTTGAAGTGAATTTCTTCTCCATTGTACATTTAGTCCAACAAGTTATACCGGTGTTTCAAAAGCAGCAAGCTGGCATTTTTGTGCCAATAGCTTCTGTGGCGGGTCGAATTTCAACACCTCGTCGGGCAGCATATGGTGCCACCAAACATGCCTTAATTGGCTTTTTTGATTCCGTTCGGGCTGAATTACATGCACATGGTGTTCAAGTTACGACCATATTACCAGGTTATATACGCACCGAAATTTCGTTGCATGCCATGAATGAACACGGAGAAAAATACGGTAAAATGGATCCTAATCAGGCTAAAGGATTAGACCCAACGATTGCCGCCCAAAAAATAGTTCATGCCATTTATCAGGGCAAAAACTACTTTTTTGTGGGAGGTGCTTTAGAAAAATTTGGACTCTTGGTACAAAGACTCTTTCCGTCCGTGTTGCCTTGGATGCTTCGAAAAATTAAAAATACCTAGGCTACTTGCTTTCTTTCGTGAAAGAATAGTATAAACAATACCAAGACTAATGCTGCGATTCCGGCAGGAACCATCCAAACGGACTGCCAGTCATGCACGCCATTGGATGTATAAATATCCAATACGATACCAGAAAGCTTGGATCCGATCCCCATTCCCACGCCATAAGTAGCCAGCGTAATTAACCCTTGCGCTGAATTCTTAATGTGTGGTCCCGCTTTTTGATCGGTGTAAATTTGACCCGTTACAAAGAAGAAATCATAACAAACGCCGTGAAGGATAATTCCGATATATAAGATCCATTCGCTGGAAATTCCATCGCCGTAACCGAAACAGATGAAGCGAATGATCCAGGCTACGAGGCCAACAATCAGCATTTTTTTGACACCTAATCTCGTAAATGCAAATGGGATCAAAAGCATGAAAATCACTTCCGATGCTTGTCCTAAAGACATTTTGTTTTCCACATTCGTCATATGCGAATCCGTCAATGATGGATTTGCCATGGCATAGTAGAAGGAAAGCGGGATACAAATTAAGATTGATGAAATAAAGAAAATTAAGAATGAGCGATCTTTAAAAAGTTTGAGTGCGTCTAGGCCAACGATCTGCGCGATGGATGCATTTTTATCTGCTTTCGGAGGAGTATCTGGTAGGAAAAAGGAATAGATTCCTAGGGCAAATGAACTGTACATGGCTATGTGAAATATGGCCACATTATCTCCAAGCGCATAAAATCCAATAATATTTGTAACAACAATCCAAGCAACGGTTCCGGTTACCCGAATATTGGCAAATTCCTTTTCAGGATTTTGCATTTGTTTCATGGCAATGGAATTAGACAGGGCCAAATTTGGCGCAAAACACATCGTATAGGCTAAGATGTACCAGAAGAAAACTTCTGGGTCAGTGGTTTGGCTTAGTAGATATAAGAGAATACCACCGACAATATTTAAAACGCCCATTACTTTTTGGGCCGCAAAAAAACGGTCTGCTATTAATCCTACAAAGAAAGGAGCAACTAAGGATGCGATGGCGAAAGTGAGGTAAGCATTTCCAACTTGATCGCCTGTGGCGTGTAATGTACTTAATAGGTACTTACTCATTTGTCCATACCAGGCTCCCCATCCGAAGAACATCAGGAACATCATGGTCATGAGTTGAATTTTAGTCGAT
>JBEDFG010000179.1:0-3262 GCA_041175285.1 Bacteroidota bacterium
GCATCCATCGGATTAATCTTATTTATCGCATTGGCCATTGGTCTAACGATAAAAAAACAAACAAAAACAGAGGCATGATCTATTCAATGACCGGTTTTGGGAAATCCCAAAAAGAGGCGCAAGAGTTACAAATTCGGGTTGAGGTAAAAACCTTGAATTCGAAGTTTACGGATATATTTTGTCGGCTCCCCAAATCCATTTCAGCTCGTGAAATAGAGATTCGCAATTTCTTAACGCAACAATTAGAGCGCGGAAAGATTGAATTGAGCGTTCAGATTCAAAAGAATCATGACGGAACTGAGGCAAGCATTTTACCTCAAGGTCAGATTGCCTTGTATTTTGCGGAACTGAAGCGTGTGGCTATGGAATTAGGTGTAACCCCAGATGAAGGTGCTTTGTATTTGCAGGCATTGAATGTTCCTTCTAGTATTTCTCAGGATACCAAAGAAGAATCTGAAGAAGAAATCGAAGCCTTATGGCAAGTGATTTACGAGGCGATTCAAGAGGCTGTTGCCGAGTGTAAAGCGTTCCGTGCGCGTGAGGGCAAGATCGTTGAGGATAAATTCCGAGAATACATTGCATCCATTGCAACGGGATTACAACAAGTATCGGATCAAGATTTGGTACGTATGCCGGGTATCCGTGAGCGCATGAAAAAGTCTTTATTGGAGTTAGGTCTTAATGAAGATTTCGACAAAAATCGTTTCGAACAAGAGGTTGTTTATTACATTGAAAAGTTCGACATATCGGAAGAAAAAGTGCGCTTAAACACACATTTAGGTTATTTCATCGACATCCTAGCAGAGGGAAATGGCAAGAAATTAAACTTTATGGCGCAGGAGATTGGTCGGGAAATTAATACGATCGGATCCAAAGCAAACGACTCTCAGATTCAACGCCTAGTGGTAAATATGAAGGATGAGTTAGAGAAGATTAAAGAGCAAACGGCGAATGTGCTATAATTAGACGCTAGACGTTGGACGCTAGACGTTAGAATGATTTGTAGTGACGGGATACTCTTCGCGTCTTTTTTCTTTGGCAAGTAATCGGCGTTAAAAACGCCTCAAACTTTGGCAATCCTTTAAGGTTTGCCAAAGAAACTCCAGACGCAAAGTATCGCGTCTCTACAATCCATTCAATAACGCAATCCCCACACAACCCACCGCCAAACCAAGCCATTGCTTTCGCGTCAGGCGCTCCTTGAAGAACACGTAAGCAGCTATGGCGCTGAGCAAAATCACGCTTAAATTATACATGGTCAGAACAACCGCCGCATTGTTTTGGTATGCGTCCAAAGCCTTCAACAAGAAATAGAACGAAAAGAAATTGGGTAAACCCAAAGGGATTGAAGCCAAGACAGAATTGCGATTCCAGTTGAGGGTGCCATTCACCGACTTCCATACAAGTACCAATCCGGAACCAGCCATGGAACCGATCAACAACATCATAATGAAGGGAAGTGTACCGCCAACTTGCGCAGTCAAGGTGCTATTCAAATAACTAAAAAGTGTATTTGTGAGCCCATAAGCTATGAAAACAGCTAGTAATAAAGCAACTACTGGTTTCGAATCGCTGGAGGCATCCACCTGTGGACTACAGAAATAAATAGCCGCAAATGAAAATGCTAATCCCGCTGCAATCGACCAGGTAATTTCTCCTCCAGTTTTAAGAATAAACAAATTAATGAGTACTGGAATCACCAACGATATATTATTTGCCAGTGAGGTCGGTGCCATCCCATTTTTCTGCGTCGAAAAACCTGACAGCAAAAATGTAATCACAAAACCAATGCCAATCACGATCAATAAGGCAGAATCCATTGCCGCAGGCCAATGAAACGGAATGGCAGACGGTTGGTGAAAATAAGCCGTCAAAAAGCAAACGGGATAATTCAACAGAATCGCTATGCGCGTATCCACTTGAAATCGCGCATGTGCTCTAAAATTCACCAGCAAAAGCACGGAGAAAATGACACTTAAAATCAGGTACAACATGTTATGATTTTTTAACTAAGTCTTCTAAAATACCTACCCATTCCTGGGAATTGTTAAGACTTTCCACTAACTGCCAATGCTCTCCGCCCGCTTCCTCAAACAATTCTTTATACTCCTCACCTACTTCGATCGTCGTTTCCAAACAATCTGCCACAAAGGCTGGGGAGAAAGCAAGAATTTTCTTTTTACCCTCGGCAACGAGCTTCTTGATGGTATCATCTGTATAAGGTTGCAACCAGGGATCGCGACCTAGTCGGCTTTGAAAAGCCGTACTAAAAGTCCCAGGCTTTAAGCCCATTTCTGCAGCAATCCGGCGCGTAGTTTCGTGGCATTGCGCCCGATAGCAGCCATGATTTTTCTCCGTGATGCTTTCGCAACAAGTACCAAAAACACAGGTATTCTTCGTATAATCCCCTTTGCGAATGTGTCGCTCAGGTACCCCATGATACGAGAATAAATAATAATCGAAATCTACTTCCTTTTGGTAATTTGCCGCTTTGGCAGCAAAATACTTCGCAAAATCAGGATGATCATAAAAATAGCTAACCATCGAAAGTGCCGGCATCACTTGCCAGTCCTTCATTAATTCCATCACCCGCTCATAAACTGATCCTGTTGTAGCAGAAGCATATTGAGGAAAGAATGGAATGACAATTAACTTCTTGAGATTTTTAGATTGCATGTCGGCTAAGGCCGACTTCATATCTGGTGACTGATAACGCATCGCTAGGCGTACATAGTAGGTATCGCCAAGTTTATCTTGCAAATCTTTAGCGACATCCTCCCCGTAATATTTTAGAGGCGAACCGCGCTCGTCCCACAATTCTTGGTAAATCTTAGCAGATTTCGGTGCACGAAAAGGGGCTATAATTCCATTAACAAGAATCGTACGGAAGATATATGGGAAGTCGATCACACGACCGTCCATTAAAAATTCACGTAGATATTTACGTACTGCAGGGGTTTGCGGATTATCCGGCGTACCCAAATTCACTAGTAGGACTCCAATCATAGCACAAATTTGGCCTAATTAATTAGAATACCCAACCTTCAGGAGTGATTTTTGTTCGAAGCGGTCCTTCTACACAGGGAGCTAAATCTAGGCAACCTACTGATCCTGGAGGACACGCATAGGTTTCACCAGGAACCGGATAAGTAATAGGTGTATATCCATCAGGAATGCCTTTGCGTCGATCAATATTAAAGATCTTTTTACGCACCGAAAATACATTGAAAATACCTAATACACGCTCTTCTGGTTTATTGAC
>JBEDFG010000180.1:0-3248 GCA_041175285.1 Bacteroidota bacterium
ATAGATCCCCTCATTGAAAATTGTGTATTTCATGTGTATACACGTGGCATCGATAGAAAACCAATATTTCTATCCGATAGGCATTTCAAATCATTTTTAAGAAAGTATGAACGTTTGGTAAGTCCTTATGTAAATACTTATGCTTTCTGTTTATTGGGTAACCATTTTCATTTCTTAATACGTATAAAATCTAAACAAGAAATTGATAAACTGATCGATCTAAAACAGCAGCCTCCTCGTAAAGTACCCGTAGGGATTTTCGTGAGTCGAAAAATTGGTAATTTATTAAACTCTCATGCCCAAATGTTCAATATTGCCACAAGCAGAACAGGGGGATTATTCGAATCTCCATTTAGAAGAAAACCTGTAGATTCAAGTCAATACCTCACCCATTTGATCAAATACATACATTTGAATCCAGTTAAACATAAAATACATGGGAATTACGAATTCTATCCTTATTCTTCTTATCGAGAATATTTGAAATTCAAGCCAAAAATCGTTGACAAAAATGAAGGACTATTTTGGTTTGGAAGTCAAGAAATTTTTGAAAAATTCCATGAAACGGAAACTCCCGAGAATAAAATTGCCAACTTATTGATAGAATAAATTTGTCTTGAGAACGTTTCAGCAGTAACGCTGCCGGGGTCTGCGACCCCGGCAGCGTTTACCGTAATTCGTTTTTGAGAAAGCGGCCGGTTTCGCTGCCTTTAATTTTAGCAATCTGCTCAGGTGTACCTGAACCGACTAATTGCCCCCCTGCATTTCCTCCTTCTGGCCCCATATCGATGACATAGTCAGAAACCTTAACCACATCTAAATTATGCTCAATAATCAAAACAGTATTTCCTTTGTCAACCAGCTTTTGAAGGACATCTAACAGTAATTTGACATCTTGAAAATGTAAGCCAGTTGTAGGCTCATCAAGCACATACAACGTCTTCCCTGTATCTTTCTTCGATAATTCTTCCGCTAATTTAACTCGCTGAGCTTCACCACCCGACAACGTAGTAGCGTGTTGGCCTAAGGTAATATACCCCAAACCTACCTCCGCCAAAGTTTGAACGCGGCGATGAATTCGCGGCTGATTTTCAAAAAATTCTAACGCCTGCTCCACCGTCATGTCAAGCACATCCGATATCGACTTTCCTTTAAATCTAACTTCTAACGTCTCCCGATTAAACCGCTTCCCCTTACATGTCTCGCACTCAACTAATACGTCAGGCAAAAACTCCATCTCTATCTTCTTACGACCAGCGCCTTCACAACTTTCACATCGACCACCCTTTACATTAAAGCTAAAGCGACCCGCCTTATATCCACGAATTTTCGATTCCGGTAATTCACAATATAACGCCCGAATATCCGTATACATATTCGTATAGGTTGCAGGGTTCGAACGAGGCGTACGCCCAATCGGAGATTGATCAACCTCAATAATCTTATCAATAAATTCAAGCCCTGTCATCGACTTAAACGGCATCGCATCTCGTTTAGTACGATCAAAATGCTGCTTTAATTTTAGCACTAAAGTATCATGTATTAACGTCGACTTACCTGATCCTGAAACACCCGTCACTGAAATAAATTTACCCAAAGGCAACGTGATCGATACATTTTTTAAGTTGTTTCCAGTGGCACCTTTCAATTCGATTTGGTGACCATTTCCAGGCCGACGAACCTTCGGAACTTCAATAGCTAATTCACCATTCAAGAATTGGGCAGTGGGCGTGCCTAATTTGATGAAATCAGCTGGTTTTCCGAAACCTACCACATGACCACCGTGCCGGCCTGCCCCCGGACCAATGTCCAGAATGTAGTCCGACTCAAGCATCATATCTTTATCGTGTTCCACCACCAAAACCGAATTTCCCAGATCCCGTAAATCCTTCAGCGCCTGAATCAACTTCTCATTGTCACGCTGGTGCAATCCAATCGAAGGCTCATCCATGATGTATAAAACACCCACTAATTGCGTACCGATTTGGGTGGCTAGACGAATCCGTTGTGACTCCCCTCCCGACAATGTTTTCATGGGACGATCAAGCGTCAAATAAGTCAACCCAATCTGCGTCAAAAACCCAACACGTTTACGAATTTCCTTCAATACCTCCGAACCAATTTGCCGTTGGCGTTCCGAAATTCGAAGTTCCAAACCTTCCAACCATTGCTCGAGTTCGAGCACATCCATTTGGGCTAATTCCCCAATATGCTTACCATCAATTTTAAAATGCAACGCCTCTTTTTTCAGGCGAAAACCTCCACAATCTGGACACGTTTTAATGACCAAAAAATCCTTCAACCAATCCTGTGTCTTCTCCGACCCACTCTCTTGCTGCCGCTTTAAGAAATTGATAATTCCATCATATTTCGTACTCCATTCCGTCCCCACATATTTTTTCGAAGGAACCGGAACAGGCTCATCCGTACCATATAACATCATCTCCACAGCCTCCAATGGAAACTTTTCGATGGGAGTTGAAAGACCTACTTGGAACGGCTTCAGTAATACTTCTAATTGCTTAAATATCCATAATTCACGATACTCACCTATCGGCGCAATGGCTCCACGAACGATGCTCAATTTGCGATCTGGAATGACAGAATCCTCCGTAATTTCCTCGATGACCCCTAAACCATTACAGCAAGGGCAAGCACCATAGGGGCTATTAAAAGAAAATGTATTAGGAGCCGGTTCATCATAGGACAAACCAGTTTCAGGATCCATTAAAGTCTGTGAGAAATAATGAATCTGCGAAGCAGTATCTAATACATAAACCTGACCTTTACCCACCTGCATCGCCGTCTGTAAACTCTGAGACAATCGTAAGCGCTCATCATCTGAAACAACCAATCGGTCTACGACCACTTCAATATCATGCACTTTAAATCGATCCAATTGCATTTTCGGTTCGATATCCAGCACTTCACCATCTACACGAACTTTGGTATAACCCCACTTCGCAATTTGGACAAACAGCTCCCGGTAGTGTCCTTTACGACCCTTAATTACGGGCGCTAATAAGACCACTTTTGCTCCATCAAATTGAGAAGTCAACGTGGCAATGATTTGGTCAACAGATTGCTTGACCATTTTTTGGCCACTCAAATATGAAAATGCTTCCGAACCACGTGCATAAAGCAGGCGCAAAAAGTCATAAATTTCAGTGGTCGTTCCCACGGTGGAACGCGGATTTTTGGAAGTCGTTTTCTGTTCAATCGAAATAACAGGTGAAAGTCCTTCAATC
>JBEDFG010000181.1:0-3244 GCA_041175285.1 Bacteroidota bacterium
AAACAAAATCAACAAATCAAGATGACGGCGTTAGAATTTTCATATCAGGTAGGTAATTTTTCCAAGTTTTTGAAGCCATTCGCTCTGCGTTTAACGCGTGATGGCGACGATGCCAATGATTTAGTCCAAGATACATTGGTCAAGGCATATACAAATCGTGAGAAGTATATGGATGGAACAAATTTAAAAGCATGGTTATTTACGATCATGAAAAATACGTTCATTACACAGTACCAACGAATGGTTCGCCGGAACACATTTATCGATACAACAGAAAATTTACACTTCATCAACTCTTCGGAGTCTATTCAATTAAACGGAGCTGAGTCCTCGTTCATGCGTGAGGATATTAATTTGGCTTTGAGTCATACAGAAGAAATGTACCGAGTTCCATTTTTGATGTATTTTGAGGGTTTTAAATATCATGAAATTGCTGACGAGTTGGGTTTACCAATTGGTACAGTTAAAAATCGTATTCATATCGCTCGTAAGTCGCTGAAGCAGCACTTACAGATGTATGCATAAGTAAGTATTCACGTTTTTTTTGGTTAACAGAGGAGGAAGTAAAAAGTCAGATTTTATCTGACTTTTTCTTTGTCATTTAAACGCGTTAGAATTCCTATATTTGTTCTTGTATGAAGAAGAAAATAATTGTCATCGGTGCCGGATTTTCTGGGTTAGCCACTGCTACATCCCTTGCTGATCAAGGATATGATGTTGAGATTTTTGAAAAAAATGAACAAGCAGGTGGACGAGCACGTGTATTTTCGGAGAAGGGATTTGTGTTTGATATGGGGCCAAGCTGGTATTGGATGCCAGATATTTTTGAAGATTACTTTGGTCGTTTTGGTAAAAAACCTTCTGATTATTATAATTTAGTCCGATTAGATCCTTCCTATTCAGTTATTTTAGATGAGAAGCAAGTCATCGATATGCCGGCAGATTATACCGAGCTAAAGACGTTGTTTGAATCAATTGAACCAGGTGCTGGTTCTGCCCTTGATCGCTTTTTAGCACAAGCGGCATATAAATATAAAGTGGGTATTCAAGAGTTTGTCTGGAAACCATCCACCAAAATTACCGAGTTTTTAAGTCTTCGGATTCTGATCGATGCGCTACGCATGGATGTTTTTCAATCATTTTATGGACATGTGCGGAAGTTTTTCAAATCGCCCACGCTTCTAAAATTGATGGAGTTTCCAATTTTATTTTTGGGGGCCATTTCACAAAACACGCCTGCCATGTATAGTTTGATGAACTATGCGGAAATCAAATTAGGGACTTGGTATCCGATGGGTGGGATGCATAACATTGTCAAAGGAATGGTTGCCCTGGCTGAGGAAAAAGGGGTAAAAATTCGGACCAACATGGAAGTTACTGGTTTCGGTATTACCAATGGTCGTGTACAATCTGTTAAAACAGCTTCTGGTGCTTTTGATGCCGATGCGGTTGTTGCGAGTGCAGATTATCATCACGTAGAAGAGTTATTAGGTGACGCTCATCGCAATTATGATGAGGCTTATTGGGATAAACGCGTCATGGCACCTTCTTCGTTATTATTCTATTTAGGAATAAATAAGCGTTTGCCGCGTTTGAAACACCATAATTTGTTTTTTGATCGTGATTTTTCAGTGCATTCACACGAAATATATACGGAAGCTAATTGGCCGACGGATCCACTTTTTTATGCTTCTGCTCCTTCGGTAACTGACTCTTCTGTCGCACCTGATGGATGCGAAAATGTGTTTTTATTAATTCCTGTCGCCCCTAATTTGGTTGATACGGAGGAAGTGAGAGAGAAATATTTTGATCAGTTAATGGATCGTTTGGAGGCATATTGTGGTGTTTCAATCCGTGATTCGATTGTTTACAAACGTTCTTATGCGCACCGCGATTTTATAGGTGATTACCACGCCTTCAAAGGGAATGCGTATGGATTAGCGAATACGTTGATGCAAACTGCGATTTTGAAGCCAAGTTTAAAAAATAAGCACGTAGCTAATTTATATTATACGGGTCAATTAACGGTGCCTGGGCCAGGGGTTCCTCCTTCGCTTATCTCAGGTTTGGTTGTTGCCAAGGAAGTTGACAAATCATTCAAATAGTCAAATGGATTTATATTTAAAGGTTTCGCTCGATTCGAGTAAGTTGTTGACTCAGGCTTATTCCACCTCTTTTTCATCCGGAATTCGTACCCTGGACAAACAATATCATGAAGCGATTTATGCGGTTTATGGATTTGTACGTTTGGCAGATGAGATTGTTGACACATTTCATGACCAAGATAAACAGGCGCTTTTGTCCCGATTTAGAGCGGATACCTACCAAGCCATTGAAGAAAAAATTAGTTTAAATCCGATTTTGCATTCGTTTCAATGGGTGGTCAATAAATACCAAATTGGCCATGATTTAATCGATGCATTTTTGGTTTCCATGGAGATGGATTTGACGGATCGCGTTTATGATGTAGAGACTTATAAGACTTATATATATGGATCGGCTGAGGTAGTTGGTTTAATGTGTTTACGTGTTTTCTGTTTAGGTGATTCAGCACAATACGATTCCTTGCGTGCGGATGCTTGTGCGCTCGGATCTGCCTTTCAAAAAATAAATTTTTTACGAGATATACGTTCTGATTTTGATGAGCGTGGACGCGTGTATTTTCCGGGTGTAAATTTTGAAACATTTTCAGATACTGAGAAGAAAGAAATTGAGGCGGATATCCAATTGGATTTTGATGCAGGCCTACGAGGTATCGAAAATTTGCCTAAAGCGGCCCGTAAAGGGGTGTTATTGGCGTACGAGTACTACATACGTTTGTTCGAAAAAATTAAAGCATTGCCAGCTTCTCGCGTGAAAGAGGAGCGGATTCGTGTTCCAGATTGGGAGAAATTGCTCATTTATTTGCGCGTGTAATATGGAATTTTGGTTGCTTTTGGTCTTGCTTGCTACCATGGCATTTTTGTATGCCTCTGTCGGACATGGTGGAGCCTCTGGCTACCTAGCGGTGTTAGCCATTTTTAGCGTGGCTCCTGCAGTGATGAAACAAACTGCCCTCTTGTTGAACTTGGGAGTTTCACTCATGTCGTTTATTGCGTTCTACCGACAAGGTTATTTTAAGTGGCGTTTGTTCTGGCCGTTTGCACTGGGGTCGATTCCTTTGGCATTTTTAGGGGCTAGAATTCCTTTGAGCGATTCCACCTATAAACAAATTTTAGGGGCCTGCTTATTGATTGCTGTTCTA
>JBEDFG010000182.1:0-3708 GCA_041175285.1 Bacteroidota bacterium
CACATCTCCCTGACGTCCAGCACGACCACGTAACTGACGATCGACACGACGTGACTCATGACGCTCCGTACCGATAATCGCCAAACCACCCGCTGCCTTAGATTCCGGACTTAACTTAATATCCGTTCCACGTCCGGCCATGTTGGTGGCAATCGTTACTTTGCCAGATTGACCCGCTTCGGCTACGATTTCTGCCTCGCGTGCATGTTGTTTGGCATTTAAGACATTGTGTTGAATCTTGCGAATGCTCAATAAACGACTCAATAATTCTGAGTTTTCAACCGAAGTGGTACCCACTAAGACCGGTCGACCAGCAGTAACTAATTCCTGAATCTCCTCCGCAACTGCATTGTATTTCTCACGTACCGTACGGTAAACTTTATCCTCATGATCTTTTCGTTGGATCACGCGATTCGTTGGAATTGAAACAACGTCCAACTTATAAATCGTCCAAAATTCACCCGCCTCCGTTTCTGCCGTACCTGTCATACCTCCTAATTTGTGGTACATGCGGAAGTAATTTTGCAAGGTAATGGTGGCATACGTTTGAGATGCATCCTCCACATTTACTCCTTCTTTGGCTTCAATCGCCTGATGCAATCCATCCGAATAACGGCGACCTTCCATCACACGACCCGTCTGCTCATCTACAATCTTAACTTTACCGTCAACTAATATGTATTCGGTATCCTTTTCAAATAGGGCATAGGCCTTGAGTAATTGACTAACTGTATGAATGCGGGACGCTTTTTCGTTATACTCAGCGATTAATTGCTCTTTTTGGGCTAAACGCTCACCGTCGTTCAAGTCCTTATTTTGTTCGATCTTATTTAAATCAATCGACAAGTGCGGTAACACGAAGAAATCTGGATTTTCCGTATTTCCACTCATAAAGGCTAAGCCTTTTTCCGTTAATTCGACCTGGTTATTTTTCTCCTCAATGGTGAATAATAACGGCTCATCTGCTTGAGGCATCAATTTTTGATTCTCTGCCAAATAGATGGATTCTGTCTCATTCATCAATTGCTTCATGCCGCTTTCCGACAAGAATTTGATTAATGGCTTAGACTTAGGAAGTCCACGGTGGGCACGGAATAAAGCCAAACCTCCTTCTTTTCGGTCTCCCGCAGCAATGAGTTTTTTGGCTTCAACTAAAAAGTTTTGAACGATTTGTTTTTGGGCTTCAACCAATTTGTGAACACGTGGTTGGAATGCTTCAAACTCCTGCTCATCGCCTTTTGGAATAGGTCCAGAAATGATTAATGGGGTACGAGCATCGTCAATTAAAACGGAATCGACCTCATCGACCATCGCAAAATGATGTGGTCGTTGAACTTGATCCTCGATGCTGCGCGCCATGTTATCACGCAGGTAATCGAAACCGAATTCATTATTGGTACCGTAAGTGATATCCGCCATGTATGCTTGACGTCGCTCATCTGTATTTGGCTCATGCTTATCAATGCAATCAACTTTCAAACCATGAAACTCAAATAATGGAGCATTCCACTCTGAGTCACGTTTCGCTAAATAATCATTGACTGTTACAATGTGTACACCACGACCTGCTAAGGCATTTAAATACGTGGGCAAGGTAGAAACCAATGTCTTTCCTTCACCTGTACCCATTTCAGAGATTTTACCTTGATGTAATACAATACCACCGATCAACTGCACATCGTAATGCACCATATCCCAAGTGATTTGATTACCGGCTGCTAACCATTGATTATGCCAAATAGCTTTATCACCCTCAATAACTACGTTCGCTTTTTTCGACGCGATGAATTTATCTTCGATCGTTGCTGTAACAACTAATTTCTTGTTTTCGGTTAAACGACGTGCTGTTTCTTTGACTACGGCAAAGGCCTCTGGCAATATCTCTAATAGGACAACCTCTAATTGTTTGTTGCGCTCTTCGTTTAATTTATCGATTTGTTGGAAAAAAGTTTCCTTCTCATCCACATCAGCTGTGGCTGTTCCTTGGGCGTGTAAATCAGTGATTTGTGTATCGATATCCGAAAGAAAATCGGCAATGCGTTGCTTGAATTCGATGGATTTGCCACGTAGGGCATCATCTGAAATCTCATGCAGCTGGGCGTAAGCTTCTTTAATTTTGTCAACAATCGGAAGGATCGCTTTAATGTCGCGGTCCGACTTGGTACCAAATATCTTTGTAACGGTTTTGCTTAGTATCGAAAACATGTTTAACAGTGCCTACCTAGGCTTGGTGAAAATTTAAAATGCAATTTACCAATTTGAATTTTTATCCTTGCTATGTTCGCTCAATTAATCCAGTTTTTTTGAAAATTTGCGTCTGAAATTGTTTTGATTTGCAATTCAAATTTAGAATTACATGGCTGATTATCCTGTACCTCCCCGCCGCGCACCGCGTAAAAAGTTGAAAATGCCCATTTTTGGGAACATGATGGGTGGGTCTTCCTCGGGTCCAGCGGATTCAGGCAAGAATTTTACAACCTATCTTTTTGGGATTGTTGCCGTGGTCATGGTAGCCCAAATATACTTGCCACAGCTCTGGGCAGAAAAATTATATGATTCGCCGGATGAATTAACCGAGATGACATTAGACGGAGCAATTCGTAAGAAATATGCGGATGCCTCCGACAAAAATGAAATCCACTACATTTTGGTCGTGAAAGAAAAAGGAAATGCCCGAAAGAAAATTGATTTAGTTCAGGCAAATCCAGATTTCTTTGATCAGGTGGCGGTTCCCTTCCGAGTGAAAAAAGAAGCCGGAAGTCTGAATGTTCGAGTAACTCGTTTCGCTAAGCCAGATACGGTGTTGACAATCAGACTCATAAATAAATAATCATATAGTTGATTATTCGGTTATAACTTATAATTTTGGGTCATAACCTATTTAATATGCCGGTTACAACTCCAGCAAATTATAGACACCTGTTAGCTAGAACCTTATTTGGTTTTTCGACGAGTGATTTCGAAAAAGCCATGGGATATGGTTCATTGGCCACATTAGTTGACCAAGCTATTCTAGCACCTGTCGCTACACCAGCACCTCCTAATTCTTGGGTAAGTTTAGTTCCTGCGCAAGCGCAACAAGATTCCGGTGACGCGGGTCGCTGGTATACCGAGTTAACTCAATGGTGGAATAAACGCATGTTTAATCAAGGTTTAAACATGCAAGAGAAGGTTGTTCTATTCTTACATAACCATTTTTCATGCGAACGCGATAAGGTGAATTATCCACAATGTATCAGCAGAATCAGTTGCTACGTAAATATGCTTTTGGGAATTTCAAGCAGCTCGTAAAGGAAATTAGTATCGATCCAACCATGTTGATCTACCTAGACGGTAATAACAGTCGGGGTACAAGCCCTAACGAAAATTATGCGCGGGAATTAATGGAGTTATTTACGCTGGGTATAGGAAATTATTCGGAGGCGGATATTCAGCAAGCAGCTAAAGCGTTATCGGGTTATCAAGTAAAAGGGCTTCAGGCGGTCTATGATGCCACTCGTTCCTACAAGGAAGCTACACTTACGGTGTTTGGTAAAACGGCTAAATACAATGTCAATACGCTCGTAGACCTCATTTTCGAACAGAAGGCCACCGCGGATTTTATCTGTCGAAAGATCTATCAAAATTTCGTTTACTATAAAGCGGATGAAGTTTTTGTCAAAAAAATGGCTGATGTTTTTCGTGCGAATAACTATGAACTGAAACCGC
>JBEDFG010000183.1:0-3742 GCA_041175285.1 Bacteroidota bacterium
TGTTATTTCCAAAACACCTCGAATCAAGTGTTTTAGGTGCACTTTTCACGTCACACCCCTATGAGGAGGTAGCTTATTTTATTACTTCCTTGGGAAATAGCTGGCAGGACGTTGGCGCCGGATTTGTAGGTGAATTACCTGAGGCTATGTCGGCCGCTAACTTTACAGTGTATCTAAAAGAAAAGCTTGGTTTGACCTATTTCCGACATACTCCTTGGCAAAATAAACCGATAAAACGCATTGCGCTGTGTGGAGGGGCGGGAAGTTTTTTATTGGCAGACGCCATTCGGTCGCAGGCCGACGTATACATAAGTGGGGATTTTAAATATCATGAGTTCTTTGATGCAGAAAATCACCTTACGATTTGTGATATTGGGCATTATGAATCCGAAGTCATGATAAAGGATGCCATCCATGAATATTTATCAAATAATTTTAGTACTTTTGCCGTTCTGAAAAGTATGACCCACACCAATCCTGTGAGTCTTGCTTAGAGATTAGAGCGAATTAATATTTTCAAACGCAACAATAATAATGGCTACAGTTACCGAAACTACAATTGCCCAAAAGTTAGAAGCATTATTAAAGCTTCAAACCATTGATTCAGCCTTAGACAATATCAAGAAAGTACGGAAGAGGTTCGTGATTTAGAGGATGAGATCGCAGGTTTAGAAACACGTTTAACAAAATTCCAATCTGAAATCGCGTCTTTCGAAGAGCAAATCGCGAATTACAAGGTTTCTAAAAAGGATTCTGAGAAGCTAATTGTGAAATACAAGGAGCAACAAATGAATGTACGTAACAACCGTGAATTCGAAGCTATTTCGAAGGAGGTTGAATTACAAGGTTTAGAAATGGAGATCGCAGATAAGCGTATCAAAGAAATTGATTTCAAAATTTTGAACAAAAATGATGAAATCGCTTCGTTAGAATCTAACTTATTTGAGCGCAAAAAAGATCTTGAAATCAAGCAAAAAGAACTTGAGGTGATCATTGGCGAGAGCGAGGAAGATGAGCAAAAAGGATTGAAAGACCGTGAAAAATCGGTTAAAAATGTGGATGCTCGTTTGTTGAAATCATATGAGAAATTACGTGGAAACGCAATCAATGGCTTAGCTGTTGTTTTAGTTAAGCGTGGTGCATGTGGTGGATGTTTCAGTTCAGTACCTCCACAACGTCAAACAGACATCAAAGACAAGAAGAAACTTATCGTTTGCGAGCATTGCGGACGTATTTTAGCCGGTGTTGAGGATCCAATTCCAGCACCAGAAAAAGAGAAAAAACCACGGGGTAAAGCTGCTATCGCAGCCGCAGCAGCTGCAGCAACAGCCGCTGAATAATCCCAACGGATAAGCACATAAAAAAACCTGATGATTGATTTCATCAGGTTTTTTTTATGATTTAAACTTCTATTTATTTCTGGAGCATAGACAATAATGCGCTCAGTTTGTCTTTCATGTCCTTACGGTCAACAATGAAATCTAAGAAGCCATGATCAAGAACGAAGTCCGCACTTTGAAATCCTTTAGGCAAATCTTTACCAATCGTTTCCTTGATAACACGCGGTCCGGCAAAACCAATTAAAGCACCTGGTTCCGCGATATTAAAATCACCCAACATGGCGAAAGAGGCAGTAACACCTCCTGTGGTGGGGTCTGTCAACAACGATATATAAGGAATTTTGGCTTCGGCTAATAAGGCTAATCGAGCGGAAGTTTTCGCCATTTGCATCAATGAAAATCCAGCTTCCATCATACGGGCTCCACCAGAACGGGAAATCATTAAGAAAGGGATTCCAGTTTTCAAAGAGTGATCGATTGCACGAGCAATTTTCTCACCTACCACTGAGCCCATTGAACCTCCAATAAAACTAAAGTCCATCGCTGCAATTGTTATAGGCAGGCCGTTGATTTCGCCATAAGCTGCACGAACAGCATCTTTTAAGCCCGTTTTATGCTCGGTTGCCTTCACGCGATCCGTATATTTTTTTGTATCTGTGAAATTCAAAGGGTCCCCAGAACTCATCATTGGATCGATTTCAGTATAACGAGATTGATCAAATAAAAGCTCAAAATACTCCTGAGAACCTATTTTTTCGTGGTAATTACAGCTTGAACAAGTAAAAGAAAACAACCGGTGCTCACGTGTGTGTAATGCTTTTTTACAGGATGGACATTGATACCAAAGGCCATCTGGAGAATCACGTTTAAACTCTGTTGGGGTTTGAATCCCTTTATCCTTTCGCGTAAACCAAGACATATTCAATTTATTTAATGATACCGATTGCTCGGATGAACTGCAAAGATAATTAAAAAGCTTCGCAAGGAAAAAATCACCTCACTATTTCAGCAAAATCACTCGCCGATTAATCACACGTTTTTCCGTTCTAAGCTCAATGAAATAGGAACCTGCTGCTTGCTCACTTAAATCCAACGTATGATCAATCTGACCGTCTACAGGCGTTGCTTCCGAACGGCTAACGGCCTTGCCTTGCATGTCGAAGACATGTAAAATTGCTTGGTGCTCATCGCTGTCCAATTTGGCTTGAACACGTACACGTCCATTGCTCGGGTTTGGACTTAATGTTAACCCCGCAGCTAATGCATTGGGCTCATTCCCTAAAATAATGATGTTGATTGCATTGGATTCCCCCGTCACACAAACCGAAGTAACTTGAGCTTTAACCGTGTAGGTACCTGCCTCACTGGTGGTATAAGTTGCGGTAGTTTGACCTTGAATTACATTTCCATTGCGCAACCAAATGTAACTAACACTCGGGTATTCCGACGTCACAGTAAGTACTTGCTCTGATTGACGGAATAAAAATGGCGCATTGTAAACGGCACATTTTTGAGCTTCGGAACAGCCGTTTGCGTCTACTTTAGCACCCGCAGCCGTACCTAAACATTGGTCAATCGAATCATCGACTCCATCTTTATCTAAATCACTTGGAACAACTGGTTCTTGAATTTTTAGATTATCCACTGACCATCCCCAACCATGCGCACCTACATCCGCATGTAAACGGAAACGAATGAGTACTTGGTCACCTGGACTAAATTTACCAGATGCCAGTAGATTTATTTGTCGGTTTTTTATCAATGCCGCCGTAGCTATTGCCGTCGAATTACCATCTGCATCACCAGCACTATTCCAAGCTTTAAGCCAAGCAGCATTTGCATTTGAATCCCACCCATCCGTAAAGTTGGACCAAGTTTTTCCACCATCATTAGATCCTTGCACGATGACGTAATCAAAGAAACTACGATTAACGGTGCCATCAGCATTCAAAAAGGATTGACCTGTTTCACCCGGTTCTACTAACACAATCTCATCAAAACTCATGATGGATTTATTCGCATTCAGCTTGATCGGTTTCAATAATACGGCATCTGAATTCGTGAATTTATCTGTCCCATTTCCTCCATCATACGACTCTTCAGAACCGTCAGCATAAGGGTGTGCTGACTGCAAGGCAGAGGTGGGGAATCCAGCTGAAATCCCATTAGTCATTCCCTTCAAATAGAAATCAGTCAAACTCGTTTCAAAATTTTGAATATATGTCGTTTCAGCAGGCAAAATACCCAAAACATTGATTGTATAATAGCCAGAACTTGGGCTTGTGGTCGTATTTAACGCTTTTGCTGCATCTTGAACAACAATCCGATAACGAATCACGTCACCACTTTTTATTTCGCCAGCGGCAAACGTAAATGCATTTGAAAAACTATTGGACGTACCT
>JBEDFG010000184.1:0-4243 GCA_041175285.1 Bacteroidota bacterium
GACCACTTTCCCTTGTGCATTAATGAGTACAGTCAGCGGGAATTTTCCATTGGGATTGTAACGTTCGGCCATTTGATCATTACGATCTTGTTGGTCCTTCGGTAACTGATTCTTTTTTAAGCGAGGAAAATCTGCACGAACTAAAACCAATTTACCTTGAGCAAACTGTTCAAATTCAGAGGTTTCAAACACATCGTGTTTTAGTTTGATACACGGTCCACACCAGTCGGAACCTGAAAAGTTCAATAAAATCAATTTCTGCTCTTGTTTGGCTTGAGTTTGTGCTTGTGAGAAGTCTCCGATCCAAGATAAAAGTGAAATGAGTATAATAGAAAGAAATTGCATATGCTTAGGAGTAAATTAGTAAGGTGGCACCATCATTCGCTGTTTTAAATACTTGTAGCGGAATACGCGCGACCGTATTTAAATTTTGGCCTGTTAGTGAAAATCTGGCACCATGATCCGTACAGAAAAATTCTGTTTTATTGAAGATCACGCGACGCTTCGGTTCATGTGTACATAGGTTACTACCTGCCACGTAATCTCCTGAAGCCGTCCGTCCGATGACGATATTATTTAATATTACATACCCTCCTACAGACGTTAAATTTTTAGCGTTTGTTGCTGCTAAATCAACTCGCAATACTGGATTTTTAATTAAAGACAAATCTGCCGTACTAACTTTTCCTATGGGTAAGGTACTTGATGTATTCCCGCCTGAAGGTGCTCCTGCACTTGGGTTAGTCGGTGTATTTACACTGCTCGAAACGCCTGTTTTATTTGTACTATCCAACGAAGCAACACTTTCTCCATTTTTATTGACAATTAATGATTCTAAAATCGAATCATCTTGATGGGTACATGAAGCCAGGATGGCCATCAATGCACCACCTTGAAATCCCATCTTCTTTAGAAACTCGTAACGGCTGTATTTTTCTTCCTTCATCATGAAATAAATTAACAACCCTAAATTACTAAAAAGGGGAATTCTCGAGACCAATTGTGGCCTTATCGGTAAATTTAATCGATGAAATCGGGAGCTTCGCAGATGTGTTGCCGCACCTTTGGCAAGCCTTGAAGGTTTGCCAAAGGTAAAGGGCGGCAAAAAGCTACGGTTTTTCAAACACAACTGGCTCGAAAAAACTGATTAAATTAATCGCGGTAATTTAAAGCGGGTTTACGGTCGCCCAACAACGATTTGTATTGAAACTCAGCACCTCCGCGTTTGGTCAACCACTCTGTACGCGCCTCCTCGATCAACACAGGTTTCTTGAATAAATCCATCGCAGTGGCTGCCAAGGTTTTGGCAGCTACCATCATCCCCTTTCGGCCAATCGACATGCCGCCGGCAGCGACAGCTTGCCAACTATGAGCAGAGGTTCCAGGAACCCAAGTCGCAGTACCCAAACCGACCGTTGGCACCACCCAGCTCACATCCCCCACATCCGTGGATCCACCACCACTTGGATCCGGACGATCCATAAATACTTGATTGGTCGTTGCTAAATCCACTTGCTCCATCCCCACCGTTTGTTGCAGTTGCTTGGCAAATGCAAGTTCAGAGGCATTTAACGTGTAACCACCCACGGCCTTCAGGTTTGCACCCATCACGCTAGCTAAATGTTGATTAGGCAAAACTTCATAGACTCCACCGATCAACTCTGCCTCATATCGCGTGCCTGTTCCCAATGCGGCACCCTCCGCAATTTTCTCCAATCGAGACCAAACATCCGCAACGACGGAACGTTGTGGGGAGCGTACATAATAATATACCTCAGCAAAATCAGGAACGATGTTGGGAGCTTTCCCGCCATTCGTAATCACATAGTGAATACGCGTCGATGAAGGAACATGCTCCCGCATCATATTCGCCATGTGGTCCATCGCCTCTACCCCATCCAAGGCCGAACGACCTCTTTCCGGTGATGCCGCCGCATGCGATGACAAGCCATAAAAACGAAATTTACCAGCTTTATTAGCCAAAGAAGACGATGCCGAAACCGTATTCTCATCGTTCGGATGCCAATGTAACATCACATCCGCCTGACTAAATAAACCAGCCCGCACCATATATACTTTTCCTGAACCACCCTCTTCAGCTGGGCAGCCATATAATTTAATCGTTCCTTTTTGACCCGTTTCCTTCATCCAGTCACGAACCGCAATGGCCGCAGCCACAGAAGCCGTACCAAATAAATGATGACCACAGGCATGACCCGAATTTCCACCTACACTGCGCTTGGTTGGAATTGAATCTTGCGATAAACCTGGTAAGGCATCGTATTCCGCCATGATTCCAATGACCGGTTTCCCTTGACCAAATGTTGCCACAAAGGCCGTTGGAATATCCGCCACCCCCGCCTCCACGGTAAATCCTGCTTGGCGCAAAGTCTCTTGAAGTAAAGCAGAACTTTGCTTCTCCTTATACCCGACTTCTGCATAATTCCATATTTTTTGAGCGATTTGCCCATATTGAGTTTCGCGTTCCACCAAACGTGAAAACACTTTTTTCTTATCTGCGTCCTGCGCTTGAGTTGACACTGCCAGACAGATCGCTGTGCAGGCTAATAGTAGTTTGCGAATCATGTTAATGAGGTTTAATAAAATCAAATTTAGCCGGAAGAACCTTAAAATCAAATGTATTTGACTCCAATACTTCTCCATCCACTTGAGCGCGCAAAACGCGATCACACGATATGGTTTGTTGGCCTATCCGCGAAAATGTCAAAAAAGGTAAACCCACGTGCTTTCCCGACTGAATGATGGGCATGTAGAATAAGCGCTTCCAAACGGGTAGAGGATCGCAGACCAACATATCCAATTCCCCATCTTCAATCGAAGCCATGGGAAAAAAATGAAATCCACCACCGGCACGAGCCGAATTAAATACCATACATAAAAAGACAGGAAGGCCTGAAATCCGATAGTGCTTAAATTTAAATAAAGCAGGGATAGCAGCTAAATAATAGCCTAAACCGCCTTTGATGTAACGAATTGCCTCCATCGAGCGCAATACTTCTCCCTCAATTCCAATCCCCACACCATTCAAAAACAACATGTTATTCACTTGTCCGGCATCACATTTTTGACTCACACCTTCCAAAATGCAAGCCAAATGAGATTCTCTCGAACGGTCACCAAAAAGTTTCCAATAAAAATCATTGCCCGTTCCGCCTTTAAATAGGCCGATGGGCAAAGAGCAGCATGACCCAAACTTGATCAAAACCCAACAATGTCTCAGGCCATTTACAATCAAAAACACTTATCTGGCAAGCTGGAGTATGATTAATAACCCAACGCACATAACTGCTTAGTTCCTTTTGCTTTTGAGGATTAATTAAAAAGGCTATTTGCTTCATCTTCAAATAAAGCAAAAAAATTACTAGACCGCAATGAAAATGTTATGTGTTAAATCAAAGCCCCCGTTCGTTTTATTTTCAATTACAGTAGCTAAGTCACCTGGTAATGAATCACGAAAAACTTGATCAGACGTATTTCTGGTTGTATTTTGACCATGGCCCTTGTATAAATCTGTGTTGTGTACGAGCGTGTTAATATCCTCCGGAAATGCCATTTGGGTGGATAATTTTAGCTGACCTCCTACATATATTTGGGCGTGAATGTGTGTAGCTCGTCCGGAATACCATCCGGGATAAATAGTTTGAAAACGTGCCACACCATCAGCATCGGTCGGCGCAAGTCCACGACAGAATGTTTTCGCTTTGTTATCCTGCGTACCTAGATAGCCTCGCTTTGTTATCCTGCGTACCTAGATAGCCTTGGTTTACATATCCCGAATAATAGCCGTCTTTGTCGCAATGCCAAATCACCACCGTGGCATTAGCCACCACAGTGCAATTGTTATTTACATTCCGTATGGTTAGCGCTACCCGCAAAGGTGTACCCGTTTTACCTTCCGTAATGTCCGCGTGTGTGATGCTGGCGTCCCTTTTTTCGTAGAGCGGAAAAGGTCCCACTTCCTCAGAATCTGTCAATTTACATGTTCCTGTGGTAGGAGCTGATGCAGGTGTTATCGCAGTTTCATCTTCAGACTTGATACATGACATGGCTACCAAAGGTGCCATCAGGACTGAGCCTGTTTTCTTGATAAATGTTTTACGTTTCATGAATCAAAAATAAAAATAGGATCAATTATTCATTGAATCTTTCGAAGCATGGAGGAAATTAGTCGGCGAATTTTCATCTCGAGTAGACAAAATATTATGTATGTTTGAATTATGAA
>JBEDFG010000185.1:0-3179 GCA_041175285.1 Bacteroidota bacterium
AAATTCAGGGCTATCTAAGCGAAGCTTGCCTTTCTGTTTTTGATCATTATGGCAGGAGGTACATTTTTGGTTGAGCAGCGGTTTTACGAGTTGCGTATAGACAACAGCTTCGGGTAAGTTGGCAATTTGAGGCACCGCTTGATTGGTCTCCTCTGCTTGTTTGATCCCTAGCATTTTGCGTGCCGACCCCGGCAAACTCGCCGTCAAATAATCGGACCCATGCGTTAAATTTCCCCCGTAATGTCCGGTGATGGTGAAGCAAATCAAACTCAACATAAACAGGATGTTCGTTATCCGAAGTGGCATGCCAGCTCGCAGGACGTAAGTTAATCCAGCCGACAAAAAACAGGTGCTCACTCCGAGCCACTGATGAAGCTGCAAGGCGTCCGGATCATATTCACCCGATTGCGCGAGTCCCCAACCCATCGCTGCAGAAACGATTGAAAATGCGGTAGTCCACATTAAAATGCGAACAATTACGGCATGGATATCTGAAGCCTCTTTGGAAAAAAAATGCAATATCCCTGCTATGAAAAACATCCCGATGGGCAAATGCACCAGCATCGGATGAAAATGTCCCCAAAAATTTAGCCATTGCTGACCTGCCTCCGCGATGATCATTTAGCCTATACGTTCTAATTTGATTGGATAGGTTTTACCCGATGCCCACTGTGGCACGTAGATGTTTTCATCAGAATCCGCATAAACATCATGCGGATGGATGAACACTTTGTGCTCGTCGTCTTTGACCTGCTTTTGTAAAACACCATTTTTATAAATCGGCTCCGAGCCTCCCGGTGTCGAAACAATTTTCATGTTCTTATCCAAAATTTGGATATAACCTGAACCCGCCCAGGAAGCATCTGTGCTACGGAAACAAGCCGCAAGGATGTAGTCGCCGTGCAAAACAGGCCGACAAATAAACGAACCCGGATAGTGGTAACGCGTGATGAATTTACCGTCTAAGGTGAATCTTTTCAAGCTGTTATTTACCCGATCGGTCACTAATAAGGTCCAGTTATTGGGGTCGCGCGTATCCACCAAAACACCATGGCAGCAGTTGAATTTATTGTCTTCGTAGACCGAAGTATACCCACCAAAATGACGGATGTATTGACCTTTCGAATTGTATTGAATAATGTAATTAGCACCATATCCGTCGGCCACATAGATGTCTCCATTTTTTGGATTCACCGCCGTTTCCGTCGGAACAAATTGATGCGGATGATCGTAAACGCCTGTCTCTTTCGGGTATTCGATTTTGAAAATTTCCTTCCCTTTTAAATCGGTTTTAATCACCTGATGACGGGTGTTATCACAGATCAACAGAAACTGTTCGCCGCCTTCGTTTAAGATGGTTAAGCCGTGAGCACCGGGATAAGTATGCCCCCAAGAGTCCAGCAATTTGCCAGATTTGTCATAAATGAGGACGTTGTTTTTTACCTCGTTGGTGAGCATGAACAGTCGGCCTTTCGCATCTTCCACCATCTCATGACAGTCGTTGACCGGGTTTTTCCCAGCGTCCAAAATTCCCCAATTGGGAACTACTTTGTATTTAAATGAGCCGTGGCCCAAGGTGATTTCCCCTGCTTTGGGTGCTATTTTTTTCATCGTGTTGGAGGTTAACATGCTGGTACCAAGAAGTACGGAACTGGATTTCAAAAAGTCTCTACGTGAGTTCATGTCATTAAGGTTTATTCACACTTTCGTCAATATTAAATAGGGCATTTGCGACTAAGGTTTTGGCAACCAAATTCGCCGCATCTCGGGGTTTTTCATTATCCGAACAAAGTTTTAAAAAGGCTAAGGTCTCTTTGGGATGGGTTTGATAATAAGCCAATGACTGGGCATAAAAGGCATTTAATTTTTCCGCTTTCGAGGAAGAAATGGCTCGTCCAAATAAATCTGAATAGCCCTTTTGGATAAATTCCAGCCCATTTAATGTGTATTTGCGTGCGAAAAATTGAGACGCTTCCAGGAACACCGGATCATTCAAGGTATTCAATGCTTGCATCGGCGTATTGGTTCTTATTCTTCTTGAAAGGCAAATATCGCGCGTTCCCGCATCGAAGGTCACCATCGTGGGATATGGACTACTGCGTCTCCAATACGTATACAAAGAACGTCTCCACTGATCTTCCCCATCGCTTTTTTTCCATTGCATGCCGCTATAAGGCGCATTCCAAACACCATCCGGCTGCTCCGGCATCACACTTGGCCCACCTAATTTTCGACTCAATAAACCTGACCAAACTAAGATCTGATCACGCAGCTGCTCTGGGCTTAAACGCACTCGAGGTCCGCGCGTGATGAATCGATTGTTGGGATCTTTTTCGCGCGTTGCTTTATCTACGATGGATGATTGCTGATAGCTGGCCGACATCACCACGTATTTCAAAAATGCCTTTGGTTGATACTTAAAATCCACCTGAAATTTATAAGCCAAATGATCCAACAATGGTTGGTTTACAGGTGCGAGCCCTTGGCTTCCTAAGTCTTCCAATGTCTCTACGATACCGATTCCAAACAACTGTTCCCAGAAGCGATTCACGGCCACGCGGGCAGTTAGTGGATTGTTTGTGCTTCCAATCCAATTCGCTAATTCGAGGCGATTAGACACTGGGGCATTTTTGAAAAGCGCCGGAATTCCGGGCTTTACCGCATCGGCTTGATTTAACCAGGATCCTCGGGTAAATACACGAGTTGTCCGAGTAAATTCGACGGGATTTTCCAGCATAACTGGAGTCGTGATTTCCGGTTCAGTGGCAATCGCCTGCAAGGCCAGTTTTTCAAAATCGGTGGACTTTAATTGAGCAGGGACATCCGGCAACATGGCCCAAAAACCAACATAAGCCGTCGTTTGATCCGGTTTTGTCTTAGCATTCAAGAACTCCCAAACAAGATCTTGCTTTCCAGGCAATGATGGAATATTGACAAACAAATAGGCCCAACCTTTGACAAATTGACCTTTCGGTTTTGCGTATTTTTCTTGTAGGGTCGTGTCTAATTTGATGCGGGCGATGACTGGTCCAGATTTGGTTCCCTGATGAATATTCAAGTACGTGCGAGCCGGACCTGAATTCCTACAGGCAATCAACATTTTCGTTTTCCCCATCATCGGCACCGCCTTAAATCGTGCGGAACCCTTGTTGCGAATGGCTAAATATTTATTGTCGGCC
>JBEDFG010000186.1:0-3845 GCA_041175285.1 Bacteroidota bacterium
AAATATACCCACAAAGCATCCAAAAAATGCCAGTAGGTGGTACAAATCTTAATTTGGGTCAATTCCTTTGCATTAATTTTCAGTCGGAAAGCTGCCACCAGTGCAACCAACAATACAATCAGTCCGGAGACCAAATGTAGCCCGTGAAGGCCTGAAAAAACATAAACAAAAGAACCTGACGGATTCCCTACAAAAAATACGTTCTTTTCCACTAATTGGATCCAACCGTAAAATTGCATGATTAAGAAAATCAATCCGAGCACAAAAGTAATAGAAATACTTATTCGAAGCGCATTAAATTGGTCTTTTTTTGCTGCTAAATACGCAAAATGCATCGATACACTACTTCCAATTAAAACGGCAGTACTGTAATAGAACAAATCAGGCAATTCGAATTCTACCCAGTTCCCTTCAGCTTTACGAACAAGATAGGCCGATGTGAAGGCTGCAAATAGCATGATGATGGAAACGATAAACAACCACATCGTAAATACTTTGGGGTTCACCGAGCGCGTTTCATTCGCGACTAAAATTTCTTCTGGATTTTTCATGACTTAAGCTTTATCAAATAAAAATGCGATTTGAACGATTAAAAGATAAATGAAGGAACCAAACATCATCCAGCGTGCGGCTTTGTCGGTCGGCTTCATCATCAAGTAAAACGTCTGTCCTAGAAACAAGCTTCCTGCTACAATTGTTATAATGGCCGATGTAATTCCGGTCATATGCATCAAATACGGTAAGAATCCCAAAGGAATCAAGAATATCGTATAGATCATGATCGTAAAGGCCGTTTTTAAGTCTTTCTTTCCCTCATTCGGTAACATCCGAAATCCGGCCTTTTTGTAGTCGGCATCCGCAACCCAGGCAATCGCCCAGAAGTGTGGAAACTGCCAGAAGAATTGGATAGCAAATAAGATGCCGGGTTCCCATCCGAAATGATGTGTCGCAGCGACCCAGCCAATCATGGGCGGGAACGCTCCTGGGAAGGCTCCCACAAACACAGAGATGGGCCCTACGCGCTTTAAGGGTGTGTAAACATAGCCATAAAGGATATAGGATAGGAGTCCAATTGCCGCCGCTTTCCATGTGAAATAACTTAAAATTCCGAGGGAAAGTGCTGCTACGACTAATCCATAAATTTGGGCGCTTTGAGGGCTTAGTGTCGCGGTAGGCAATGGACGCTTCGCCGTCCGTTTCATCAATTTGTCGTATTCAATTTCCTTTAATTGATTGACAATGTTGGCCGCGCCGGTCAAGAAAAAACCTCCTAAGGAGATTAATACAATATCCAACCACTTATGCTCCACGGGTGCCAACAAGAAACCGAAGGTTCCTGAAAAGGCGACGGTCATCGACAAGCGGGATTTTAAGAGGGCGATATAGGGTTTTATTTGGCTCATGCGGTACGGGTGTTTAACCAAGCATGCACATGAAGCCCGAAAAGCATCAATGAACTTAGTAGGTGAATGGGTTGTGAACCCAAGGGTAGTGCCAGGTAAGCCATGATTACGCCGGATATGAGTGATAATCCAATGAGGAATACAAAACCTTTGACATAAAGGGTCTCAGCAAGTGCCGTTAAGCGAACTTTTTGCCATAAATAATAGTGACTTGCTAATATTAACCACGAGAATGTACGATGAATGATATAAATGACATCGAGTTTGTCTATCCATTGGGCTTTTGCATTTTCGCCAAGCGCTTGAATGACATGATCCATGTTCTCACGCACTTGAGTTCCCAACAGAATTTGTGCAACGATAATAATGCCATTGATAAGTATCCATTTTCGTTGAAGGCTGTTCACTTCAATCTGATTTTTCCCGATTTGCAGCGCCTTTAAGAGAAAGACTAGAACTCCCGTTGTGAGTAACATGTGCATGGTTACGACGCCCGGCAATAGGAAAGAATCGACAACAAATTTACCTAACACCGCATTTCCCATTACTAGGATAAATGCTGCGAGGGTTGGAAGATACACGGCTTTCCCTTTTTTGAAAGATAGCATGAGTGTCATGGCCATGAAAAGGCCAGTTAATGCCCCAAACAAGCGATTGATGTATTCAATCCATGTCTTAATGGGATTGAACAATACTTCTCCATGGAGTTTCTCCTTGTAGATTTCTTGGTAATTGAATGGCAACTCGGATGCGTGCGTAGGTGGGATAAATTGACCAAAGCATTTAGGCCAATCTGGACATCCCATTCCTGAACCGGTACTTCGTACAATTCCACCCGCTAATATGAGGACATATAAGCTTATTAGCGTGATCGTACCGAAGCGTTGGAATGACATGTAGGTAGCTAAAAAAAGGATGCATCCAAATGAAACCATTTCGATGCACCCTTTTGAATAAGTTTAATTAACGATTATAAGACTCGTTCTGTGCAGCTAGTAAACTTTCAATCGCTTTTTCTGTAGCGATCTCTTCATTTTCTTCCGGTAAGTTCGACTCAGGTGTTGCCGAGTATGGAACGTTTTGTGGAATGAAATCAGCTGCAGCACCTGGCTTTGAGTAATCGTATGGCCAACGGTATACCGCTGGAATTTCGCCTGGCCAGTTTCCGTGTCCCGCAATTACCGGAGTAGTCCACTCCAAAGTAGTTGAGTTCCATGGATTCTGCGTCGCCTTCTTCCCTTTGAACATCGAGTAGAAGAAGTTCCAGAAGAAGATAGCCTGTGCAGAGAATGTTAAGATTGCCGCAATCGAGATGAATGCATTCAAATCCGTGAATGCTTCCTCACGACCATTTCCTAATGCAGTGAATGAATAGTAACGACGAGGGAAACCGGCGATACCTGTGTAGTGCATTGGGAAGAACACACAATATACGCCCACAAATGTTGCCCAGAAGTGGATGTATCCCAATGTCTTATTCATCATACGACCAAACATTTTTGGATACCAGTGGTAAACCCCTGCCATCAATCCAAAGAACGATGCAGATCCCATTACCAAGTGGAAGTGAGCAACAACGAAATAGGTATCGTGTAAGTTGATATCCAATGCCGAGTTACCTAAGATAATACCTGTTACACCACCCGATATAAATAGGGATACTAAACCAATAGAGAACAACATGGCTGGTGTAAAGATCAAATTACCTTTCCACAAAGTTGTGATGTAGTTAAATGCCTTAACCGCTGAGGGTACCGCAATAATTAATGTCACATGTGGTGAGCCCAAACGATAAAGGCTAGTACGGTAATTCCCATCATCGAACCAATCATCGCACGGTAACCAAAGATTGGCTTGCGTGAGTTAGTCGCGATAATTTCAGATGTCATACCCAAGGCTGGCAACAATACGATGTATACCTCTGGGTGTCCTAAGAACCAGAATAAGTGTTGGTATAAGATTGGTGAACCACCCATGTTGGGTAATGCTTGACCTTGAATGTAAATCTCCGACAAGTAGAATGACGTACCGAAAGAACGGTCAAAAATCAATAACAAGGCAGCCGATAACAATACAGGGAAAGACAATAATCCTAAGATTGCTGTAAAGAAGAACGACCAAATGGTTAATGGCATTCTTGTAAATGTCATACCACGAGTACGTAAGTTGATGATCGTACAGATGTAGTTAATACCTCCCATTAATGAGGATACGATGAAAAATGCCATCGAAGTTAACCACAAAGTCATTCCTAAACCCGATCCTGGCATGGCTTGCGGTAAGGCACTTAATGGAGGGTAGATTACCCATCCACCTGATGCTGGACCTGTTTCGATGAACAAGGAAGAGAACATCACAGCTGATGACAAGAAGAAGAACCAGAAGGATAACATGTTAATGAATCCTGAGGCCATATCACGGGCACCAATTTGCAAAGGAATC
>JBEDFG010000187.1:0-5705 GCA_041175285.1 Bacteroidota bacterium
TTTGCTGTTCCGGTAACCGAAGCTTCGTCCAATAACATGTACGCACCTTGCAATTGAGAAGCATCTACTTCGTAAATACCACCATCTTCTGGGCTATAATTGAATTTGGCACCTAATTTCATGAAACCGAAAAAGTGGGTATCTAAACGGCGACGGCCAATTTTATCTCCACCTGGGGAAGGAATCCGACCCTTTTTGAAGCGAGCCAAAGTTGGCCCCAACAGCATCACCGATCCACGTAAGGCAGCCGCTTTTTTCTTGTAGGTATCTGATTCTAGGTAGTCGATGTTTACTTGAGATGCATCGAATTCGATACTAGATTCAGACAAACGACGCATGCTCACGCCCATATCGCCTAGTAAATCAATTAATTGATTGACGTCGCGAATGTTTGGAATGTTGTGGATGGTTACAGGCTCAGCTGTTAAAACCACGGCACACAAAATTTGCAATGCTTCGTTTTTCGCTCCTTGCGGAGTGATTTCCCCTTTCATCCGGCGGCCACCGGTTACTTTAAATGATGCCATAGTGCTTACTTATTTTTACGGAAATTATTTCGGTTGTTGTTATTTCTGAAGTTGTTATTCTTCCGGAAATTGTTGTTCCGGTTGTTATTATTGTTGTTCGGATATTCTGGAGCGTTATAGGCATTGCGCGCGTTGTTGGCGACTTTGGCATGACCTAAGGTCTCTTGCGAAAGTTCGTCTACAATGGTACCTAATAGGTTTTCCGACATGTCTTTGATGTTCTGCCAAATAACCGAATCGTCCACTGAGTCTTTGTTCCAAGTCACGTAGAAGCCTTTCATCAAACGGGCGATGTAGGCCACTAGAATCTTTTTGTCTTCTAATTTCTCCTCAGCGATGGCGCGCAGAATTAACAATTCTACATTGCGGCCATAATGTTTGAACTTCAAATGATGCTGATTGTACGCTACCTTACGTGGCGCTTTTCCTACAGATTCTGGCGAAGGAGGAGGGAATGGCCCTTGTACGTCTAATGCAAAATTGGACATGATATACAAATCGTCCCAAAGCTTTTTAGAATAATCTTGTTGATTATCCTTCATGTTTGGGTGAATCTGTTTCATAAGTTCCACCATGATAAACGCATATTTCGTCCGTTGTTCACGGTCTTCGATCGTCATGATGTAGTTCACTAATTTTTGTACGCTTGATCCGTATTCTTTCATAAACTATCTAGAAAATGTAAGCCATACCCAAAGGTGTGGAATGGCAATCAGCGCGAAAATAAATACAGCCCAAATGGCCATAACTAAAACGGCGCCTGCCGCGTAATCTTTTATTTTTTTTGCCAATGGATTTTCTCCCGGCGATACTAAATCCGTTATTCTTTCTAAGGCTGTATTGATCAATTCCATGACCCAAACCCCGGCAATGGCTAAACTAATCCATACCCACTCTAAGGCGATGAAGTCAAGTTTGATCCCTACGAAAATCACTAAAATCGTTGAAATCAGATGAATTTTGGCATTATTTTCCTGCTTGATGAGATCTATAATTCCATCGTAGGCATGTCCAATACTTTTGAATGCTTGTTTAAACATCTTAAAATTCAGCCGATTTAGGCGTACGTGGGAACGGAATTACGTCGCGAATGTTCGACATGCCCGTAACAAATAAAACTAATCGCTCGAAGCCTAAGCCGAAACCAGCATGTGGGGCGGATCCAAATTGGCGTGTTTCTAAATACCACCAAATCGATTCTTCTTCAATACCCACTTCCTTCGTGCGTTGCAATAATTTCGCGTAATCATCCTCCCGCTGTGATCCACCAATAATTTCTCCAATACCTGGGAATAATACGTCCATCGCACGAACAGTTTTGCCGTCTTCGTCCAATTTCATGTAGAAAGCCTTGATGTCTTTCGGGTAATTGGTCAGGATGACAGGCTTTTTGAAGTGTTTTTCAACTAACCAGCGCTCATGCTCTGACTGCAAGTCGATGCCCCATTCAACAGGGTATTGGAATTTACCTTGTTTGTGGGTTTTGGATTGCAAGAGGATGTTGATTGCTTCCGTGTAGGTTAAGCGTTCAAAACCATTTTCCGTCACAAAGCGTAACTTTTCAGTTAAGCTAAGTTCGGATTGCTCTTCTTTTTTCTTGTTTTTTTCTTCCTCTAATAAACGTTTTTCAAGGAAGGCGATGTCGTCTGCGTAATGGTCTAACGCGTATTTGATGCAGTATTTGGTGAAGTCCTCCGCCAAATTCATGTTATCTTCTAATTCATTAAATGCCACTTCTGGTTCGATCATCCAGAACTCGGCTAAGTGGCGTGTCGTGTTCGAGTTTTCCGCACGGAACGTTGGACCAAAGGTGTAAACCTTCGATAAAGCCATCGCTCCTAATTCACCTTCTAGTTGGCCCGAAACCGTCAAATTCGTCTCCTTGCCAAAGAAATCTTCTTTGAAATCTACCTTACCATCTTCCGTCATTGGCGGATTGGTCGTAGGCAACGTAGTTACCCGAAACATCTCTCCGGCGCCTTCTGCATCGGATCCTGTAATGATAGGGGTGTGTAAATAGAAGAAACCTTTGTCATTGAAATACGAGTGTACGGCGAATGCTAAGGCATGTCTGACGCGTAAAATGGCCGAAAACGTGTTGGTACGCGGTCTTAAGTGCGCAATCTCGCGTAAGAACTCAAGCGAGTGTTTTTTCGGTTGTAAGGGGTATTTCTCTGGGTCGGCGACGCCGTATACCTGAATATCAGTTACTTGTATTTCAACGGATTGTCCTTGTCCTTGTGAGGGGATGAGGATTCCAGTTAGGGCGATGCATGCGCCGGTGGTTACGAGGCGAAGGGTTTCTTCAGCTACGGTACCGTCGGCAATAACGCCTTGAATATTATGTATGGTTGATCCGTCGTTTAGGGCGACGAAGGCAACGTTGGAAGAAACGCGTTTGGTACGTACCCAACCTTTGGCGGTTATGGTTTGATTACTCGGGGATAATGAAAGTATTTCTTTAATTTGCATGCGAAAATTTCTCAGAATGCCTTTAAACAGGCAATTAACCATCAAAATTACGTAAAAAAACCGATTTTTTTTATTTATTTATAATTTTAAAATGGAAAGCGAAATCAGCTTATATTTGCTTCTTAGAATATCGATATGTCGAGTTTATCCCTAAAACTTTCACAGCAACAAGGAATTGGCGGCGCGTGTGGAAGAGGAATTGGAGCAAAATCCTGCTTTGGAGGAGGGGGTAGATTCGGAGCGTTTTGAGGAGGAGGGAGAACGAGAGACGGTGGATGATTTGGAGCGGGAGGAATTGGAGATCGGGGATTATTTACAAGATGATTATGCGGGGTATAAGATGGCGGGGGATTCCTATGATCCGAATGAGGAGATCCGGGAGCGGCCGATGGCCTCTGTGCCAAGTGCGGAGGAGTTTTTATTGATGCAGATTGGCTTTGTGGTGTCGGGTGAGCGGGAGCAGTTGATAGCCGAACAGATCATAGGTTCCTTAGAGGATGATGGGTATTTACGTCGGAATATAGAGAGTATTGTCAATGATTTGGCATTTACGATAGGTTTTGAGACGGATTATGCAGAGGTGGAAGCGGTGCTGTTGAAGATCCAACAATTAGATCCGGCGGGTATTGGGGCGCGGGATTTGCAGGAATGTTTGTCTTTGCAGTTGCATCGTAAATCGGTGGGAGAGGATGCCGCACATGCCTTAGCGATTCAGTTAGTTGACACATATTTCGATGATTTCTCCAAGCGCCATTATGCTGCCTTACAGCAAAAATTGGGTGTTGACGAAGCGGCTTTGAAACAAGCCATTGCGGTTATTACGCGTTTGAATCCGAAGCCGGGAGGGACGGAGGCAGGTGAGGTGGCTCCATTTTTACAGCCGGATTTTATTGTGACGCAGGCAGATGGGAAATTGGACATTAAATTAAACGGCAAAAATGCCCCGGAATTGCGTGTGAGTAAGTCGTTTCAGGAGATGTTACAAACCTATGAGAAAGGGAATAAGCAGCAGAAAGATATCAAGGAGGCTGTGACGTTTATCAAACATAAGTTGGACGCCGCATCTTGGTTCATTCAAGCCATCCAACAGCGTCAAGGAACCCTCATGAAAACGATGGAGAGTATTGTGACGAAGCAGTATGATTTTTTCTTGACGGGGGATGATGCGCGATTGCGGCCGTTGAAGATGAAGGAGATTGCGGCGGATATTGCGATGGACATTTCGACGGTCTCGCGGGTAGTCTCGGCGAAGTCGGTGCAAACCGATTTTGGCATGTTTCCGTTAAAATATTTCTTCTCGGAGGGAATTACACATGAGTCGGGGGAGGATTTTTCCACCCGGGAGGTGAAGAATATTTTGCGAGATATCATTGCGTCAGAGCCACATGATGCACCGTATTCGGATGAGGATTTGGAGGGAATTTTGTCGGAGCGTGGATTTATTGTGAAGCGACGTACGGTGGCGAAGTATCGGGAGCAGTTGGGGATTGCCGTGGCGCGATTGCGGAGGGAATTGTAAAAATCTTTTTTGTGCAATAAAATACTTATCTTTGGCGTTAGTAACGCAAAGCATAAGTATGATTCGTTCGTTTGGTTCTAGGATACTCGTAAAATTTGGAATGGTGAGCGCGTCAGGGGTTTGCCACCAGAAATTCAATCCATTGCGAGACGAAAGTTGCGTATGCTTCATGCTTCAGATAATTTGAATGATTTACGTATTCCTCCTTCAAATCGATTAGAAAAATTGAGTGGAAATTCTATGACATTTTATAGTATTCGAATCAATGATCAATGGAGGATTGTGTTTAATTGGTTAGATGGTATGGCGGAGGAAGTAGAAATTATAGACTATCATTAACAATGGAAAAATTAGCTAATGTTCACCCTGGTGAAGTGTTAAACGAAGAATTTTTAATCCCAATGGGGATATCGGCGTATCGTTTATCGAAGGAATTATATATTCCACAAACGCGAATTTCAGAAATTTTGAAGGGTAAGCGTCGTGTGACCGCAGATACCGCGTTGCGACTTTCCGCTTTTTTTGGCAATTCTGCTAAATTCTGGTTGGGTTTACAAGATGATTATGATGTAGAAGAGGAAATTCGTGCCAAAAAGGATGAGTTTAATTTAATTCAGAAATTTGCCTAATTCAGTTACCTAAATTAGGGATCAAAGATGTTTCATCCGGTCTTTGATCCCTTTTTACTTCTTAATGATAGACGATGTCAACGCAATTATCTGCTGTTCGGGTGATGGTCGCTGAGATGGAATTTTGGTTTTTGGCATCCATGAATTTCTCTACTTCTCTGATGCAGCTGTAGGCGGAACTTAGTCCACACACGTGGCATTTTCCATCGGGCACTGGCTCAGTTTCGGCGTCTGTTTTAATTCCACTTGCCTTCTTTTCAACGATTCCGATGAGTATGGAGTTGTGGAATTTATTATTGGGGTCTTTGTCGATGGTCAAAATGGCTTCATATTCTTGGTTCGGATTATTCTTTTTCAATATATCTAAAGCGTTCACGGCACCGTCGATTTGATCAATGAATCGCCTTTGTAAGGCGGTGGCTCTTAAGTATTCATCTTTTGTGACCGATTTATAAACAGTGGTATTTTCTGGATAGCTGGTTTTGGTCGTTAATGGTTTGTCTTTTGCGCAGGATCCAAGAAAGGCTGAAATGGTGATTGCGAAAAAGATTATTTTCG
>JBEDFG010000188.1:0-3670 GCA_041175285.1 Bacteroidota bacterium
TCCCTTTTGGAGGTTTGCCAAAGTCGACATTACTCCACCACAAACTCGTATTTCCCACTCACCAACTCCTGCACATACGTATCACCCTGCGCGATCCAATGACGCGAACCTTCCGTCATTTTCGCACCTGACTTAACGGCTAATGTCATGTGTGCCGATGTATTCGCAGGCACCTCAAAGTGATAAGTAACTCGACCATTTTTCACCGACCAGCTACTCGAAATCGTCCCGTACATACTGGAGATATGGCCTTTGGCATAAGTCAAAACCCCGCTAGGATCCGGAACTGGACGTAAATTGAAATGCTTGAAGCCCGGGGAGTTCACATCTCGCTGGATCCCCAACGAATAATTATACATCCAGCCTGCAACCGCCCCAAAGGAATAATGATTAAACGAATTCATACTATTATTCCCGCCAAACCCATTTTCAACCGTATACGAATTCAAGCGCTCCCAAATTGTCGTCGCCCCATTCGCTACCGAATATAACCAAGACGGATACGTTTTTTGGGTCAATAATCGATATGCCTCCGTGTGTTGACCATTAGCTGATAATGCCTCACTGATGGAAGCAGTTCCGATAAAACCAGTCATCAACGAATACCCTGGCCGCGCTACACCGCCATCATCTATATTCGAACGCTTTACCGTTTCCACCAAAGCTAATGGAATTGCATAAGATGCTTGCGTATCCACCACTTGGCCTTTGTCGGTTTTCGCCGTAACTGCTGCTGCGTTTGGTGGTCCTATGGAAGCGGTTTTTACACCTGATTTGACCGTTTTATGTGTCGTTGCATCCATGTAAATGGTGTTAAATAAAGCCTTACGTGATGCTGATTTTTGATCAAAATTTGAGGCGTCTGATTCGAAGCCTAGGATGCGCGCCACCTTTGACATAATATCATAATTATAGGCTTGATAGCTCATCCAAAATGCGGTATTATCATTTTTATTCCCCTCCGGACTCAACCAATCTCCCAGTGGCCCTTCATTCAAAATGCCTTCTGGAGTCTGTTTGGACTCTAAAAAAGCCACATAACGCTTCATGGCATTATAGTGTTCGGCCAATAAAGCCTTGTCGCCATATTGCTGATACGTCTCCCATGGGATCACAATCCCCGCACTTCCCCATAGTGTTCCACCAAATCCCCCGCCCATCGGCGCCACATCCGTAAATCGCCCATCTGCCCGTTGTACATCCCGCATACCTTGCAAATGTCGGCGTAAGAAATTGTTGACAGGCGCTAAATACGTGGCCGTTTTAGAGAAGACGTTGATGTCGCCTGACCAGCCCATTCGCTCATTTCGCGCGGGAGTATCGGTTGGAATCGACAAGAAATTCCCGCGCATCGACCACGTAATGTTGGTCCATAATTTATTCACCATCGGGTCTGAAGTCTCATAGGAAGAGGAAATTTCACTGATAGACGATAGCACAATGCCCGCCACCTGTGGCAATGCAGGGGCTTGATCAACTCCCGTAATTTCCAAATAGCGATAGCCATGAAACGTAAAACGCGGTTGGATATATTCATCTCCTCCTTTCAAAATGTATATATCTTGTGCCAAAGCGGCGCGAATATTTTCGAGCATAATCATTCCTTTTTGCGAAGCGTATTCGGCCAAATCCGGGTATAACATTTCCGCATAGCGTAAGGTAATTACCTGGCCAGCTTTGCCGTTTGGAATGAAAATCTTTGGAAAGCCAACCATATTTTGCCCCATGTCGTATACGAAAACGCCTTTGCGCGGTTCGTGAATGGATTGAGCTTGCAAAACTTGGCGTACCTGAACGTGATCGTCGAGTTGGCCTACTAACTGCATCTGGCTGTATTCGAGCGATTTGTCAGTAAATGCTGTTCCATCTAGGTTAATGGAGGCGGCTGATTTCCAGTTTTTGTCGATGTAGGAGGCGGTATGCCAACCGGCGATGGCGGCTTCTTTTTGGGCATCATATACTTCGCCTTGGAAGAAACTGCCTATCCGAATGGGGCCGTCGTTATAGCTTTTCCATTGTGATGGATTTGTGATAATGACCTGTTCAGGACCATCTACATACTCAATGATTAGTTGGGCCAACAGTGATTGTCGGTCCCCAAAATAATTCCAACTTTCTCCACTGTAGGTAATGTTGCCTGACCACCAACCCTCACTTAGCCATGCGCCCCAGGCATTTTCGCCGGATTTCACGAGAGAGGTTACGTCGAAAGTTTGATATTGATGTGTCTTATTGTATTGCGTCAAACCCGGGTTGAAATAGTCTTCACTGACGCGTTTCCCGTTCAAATATATTTCGTAAATCCCACGTGCGGTGGCGTAAATGCGTGCCTTTTTGATCGCTTTGCTATTTGTTGAAAATTGGGTTCGCAACATGGGTGCGGCGTGTTGGCTTGGATTCGCGACAGCGAAAGTTCCGCTGATGCGAAACTTATTTCCATCCCATCCTGGCCATAAACTGGGTTTTTCGGCAGCTGCAAATAGCGTGTTACTCGGTTGGCGGAAATTCTTAATCTGCACATCGGAGAAATAGGCGGTTTCGCCGGGAGGAACTTGAAAGCCTATTTCGGCCAACATGGGATAGGAGATGAAGTTATTTCCCATGCCCACGGGATTAAGGTTAAATCCGGTTGGCGCGTATGGGCTCGCATTTTTTGGACTCGGATTTACTTTGTGTTCTTTGTCCACTTGGTCAATATAAAGATCGTATACTCCAAAATTACAGGTCGCAAAAATGGTATGTGCTTGATATTGATTGGCCTTTGAAATGAGGTTAGCTGGAATTGGGAAACGGAATAAAGGCTTATTGGCCTCATCTTTCGGATCATATCCCGCCCGATAAACATTGAAAAAAGCCTGGGTGGTATCTGCGATGTCTAATTCAAAACGGATATAAGATTCGTTTTTCCCACTGGCTACGCCTTGAATATTTAGATTTTTATTCTGTAATCGAGGGTCGTTTGCGCCAAAAACAAAGGAAGCTTTTTTCGATTTAGTAGCCTCGTTGAGTTGAATTTGGTATTGAAATTTATAGACAGAAAGGTAGTTGCTGTAGAGTGGCAATTCGTTTGAACCGATCCACTGGGCATCGTGCCAGCTGCTTTGAAGGAGTCCAGTTTCGAAGGTTGAATTGGCCGTGGTCATTCGATTTTTTTGGTCCCAAACTTGAACGGTCCACGAATATTTTGTGCGGGCTTCTATGGCTTTTCCTGCATAGGAAATGCCAATTGAAATGTCAGAATTAATTTTTTGACTATCCCAAACTAAATCCCCTTGTTCGTCTTTGACAGTAATGCGGTAGGCCAATTGTTTATCGCCTCGGTTGGCGGTTTTGCTCAACATTTGCCAAGAGAAACGAGGTTTGAGTTCGTCCATGCCTAAGGGCTTATTTTGGTATTCGACCTGTAGCTTAGAGAGTGTAACCTGTGCAAAAATGGGCAGGCTTATTATGGAAAAGCAAAGAATTAGGACAAATTTCATATTCACACGGTTTAGATATCCAAGGTATGGAAAATAGCGTTTAGGCGTATCCCTAGGTGGGGTAGGATGGTTGGGATATTGAGGCTTATAATAATTTTCGTACCCGTAACCAGTTCTCAAAATCTACGGTCCAGTTGTCGCTCGATGTGTTATTCTTTCGCATGCCAAAACCGTGACTTCCATTTTCATAT
>JBEDFG010000189.1:0-3149 GCA_041175285.1 Bacteroidota bacterium
GAAATCGAAATCCCCGCATTATTCACGATCAAATCTACCCCACCAAAATCCAAGCAAGCCTGTTTCATCGCCGCTTCGATCGATTCTTGATTCGTCACATCGGCGATGACCGTAGAAACGATATCCTTCCCAAACAACCCAATAAACTCAGCTTTTGCCTCCGCCAAACGATCAGCATTCACATCATTCAAAATCACGCAAGCACCTTCTTGAGCCATCTTTTTGGCAATCGCTTTTCCGATTCCTCCTCCCGAACCTGTTACGAACGCGACACGACCTGATAAGGCTTTTGGCTTAGGCATGCGTTGGAGTTTTGCTTCTTCTAATAACCAATATTCGATATCAAATGCTTCTTGACGTGGCAATGATGTGTAAGACGAAATCGCCTCCGCACCTCGCATCACATTGATGGCATTGGTATAAAACTCAGCCGCCACACGGGCAGTTTGTTTGTCTTTGGCAAACGTAAACATCCCTACTCCTGGGTATAAAATAACCACGGGATTCGGGTCACGCATCGCCGGCGAATTCGCATGTTTGCAAGAATCGTAATACGATCCATACATGATGCGATAATCCTCAAAAAGAGGTGTCAGGGCATCCACCGATACATCAGAACCCAACACCAAAGGCGAAATTTTCGTCCGCAAAAAGTGATCCGGGCAAGAAGTACCCAACGGCGCCAAACGGTCTAAATCATTCGAATTAATGAATTGTAATACGCGCTCATCGTCGGAGAAATGTCCCACCATTTGCACGTGCGACGAACAGAATCCGCGTAAAACGGGTGCTAGCTCAGCCGCTTTTGCAGCTCTTTCTTCTGGCGAATACGATGACATTCGTGCTCCACCAAAAACCGTTTTCGTTTTCGATTCAATGTATTCCGCGCATTTTTCAATGACCTCTAGGGTATTCACGTAGCATTCGTAGGACGTATCGCCCCAAGTAAACAAACCATGTGAGCCCAACATGATGCCGCGCAATTGCACACCACGTGAAGCTGCTTCATCTAAACAAGCTTTTAATTGCAAGCCTAAATCAAAACCTGGTCGTTGCCAACCGACCCAGCCGATTAATCCACCGAAAAGCTCTTTGGTAATTTGCTCACCATCTTTTGAGGCCGCAATCGCAATCGCAGCATCAGGATGTAAGTGATCAATATGTTTGAAAGGTAAAAATCCGTGTAAAGGCGTGTCGATCGAGGGGGCTTTGGACGCTAAATCAAAGATGCAATGGTTGAACAGTTCCACCATCTCATCTTCGTGCTCCAAACCGCGATAGACATTTGTCAACGACCGTAAACGATCTACGTACAAGGCCGCGCAACCCGACTTCTTCAATGTCCCGATATCGCCACCGGAACCTTTGATCCACATCACTTCCGTTTCAGAACCCGTTAAGGGGTCCTTATCCTGCAATTTGACTGAAGTATTACCTCCGCCATAATTCGTGATGCGTAAATCCGCCCCTAGGATATTGGAACGGTAGATGAAAAGGTCAACTTCATTCCCCGAAAGTGCCGCTGCTTGAGCATCGTCCCAGAGATAAGATACGTGTTTGTACATGTTTGAATAATTTTTCTTAAAACTACAGAGGTAAAAGTGGCCAACCGTCCTATCCTACCTAGGGATAGTCAATAAATTTTTTCCGGCTTTCAATGGGTATTTTTTTCTATGCCAAATAAGGCTTCCACTTACCGTCCCAGGCAAGGTGATTGACGCGATTCCAGGCTTGTAACTAACTAGGATTTCACCCTGCGGATGAGGTACCACCCCGTCGGCGTCCAACAGGTCTCCAAGGTGCGGCTCGATCTTTACCTTCGAGAAGGCAGGCGCATCGGAATCTACACCCAAAACGATACGAAAGAATTCGATGTTCGGACTAGACCCCCAAGCGTGGCAATCGGATCTAGACGTCGAAATATCAGATGTTTCAGCCCAAGTGGTCAATCCCATATCGATGTTTTCTTTCCATTTATCCAGCCATTTTAAATAGTCATTTCCCTTACCCGCTTTTGTTAAAGCCAAATGCAAATAGTATTTAAAATAGATCGAAGCAGGCGCTAAGTCTTTGTCTGTCAATACTTTGTCGGAAACTGCGGCAGCGTCCCCCATTCCGGCTAAAATAGCGAGTGAATTTGCATGTTGCGAATACTTATCTTGAACCTCCGTATCCGCATATAAACCCCGACCTGCATTCCAGTATAAAGCGCGCAAAACAGGTTTCATCGCTTTCACTTTCGCTTCATAACGGGCTGCCATGTCCGGATATCCAAAATAGCGTTCTAAGTCTGCCGCATTTTGTAATATCCAGATGTATTGAAAATCAATGACAGCTGAACGGCCGGTTGGCCCAACAGGCGCAATCCCTCGCGGCCACGCATTAACCCAATCAGAAAAAGTCCAATATGGAATGTTTTGTAAGGTTCCATCTGTTCCTTCAAATCGAGCAAAATAATCCAAGATCCCACGCATGCCGGCCAACTTGTTTTTCAAGAAAGCAGGATCTTTTCCATAGCGCAAATAATCGTGTAACATCCCGATGTACCACAAGGAGAACGTGGGGATTTGTTGGTGCAAATCCGTCGGATAGCGACTCAATGTAATCCCTTCTGCAATCCGCGAATGATCCATGTGATCTAACGCTTGGCGCACCAAACGTTCATCACCTGCATAATACATGCTCACTAACGCCTGAATTCGCGCATCGCCGATATATTGCAATTGTTCATAATAGGGGCAATCCATATACGTTTCCATCGCACATAAACGTGCGGTTCGGAAACCGACATCGAGCATTTGGGGAATCAAGGGATTATTTGTTTTCAATGAAGCCTTCGGTTGAAAAGGAAAACCCGTAAACACGCTTTTAAAGTCTTGCAAAGTCAATGCCTCTGCTTCTGTTTTGACAGTTAGACGCACATAACGAAATGTCCGATATGTCATCGATTCAAAGGTATGCGCAGCGCCGTCGGCGATCAGGCTATCCTTCCGACCGAGCCAATATTTATTCTCAATGTCGTTCCGATTGCCCTTATGGTTGGTATTTTTTGTTGTCGTACTTAAGGGTTTCTTTTCATAGAGTCCTTCTGCATATGTTAAGCCTATTTTAGCATCCTTCCCACCAGAAAAACTCAATTGAGGATAAGC
>JBEDFG010000190.1:0-5129 GCA_041175285.1 Bacteroidota bacterium
CGCCTACCATCATCTTAAACCATGGCCAATTACGCTCCGTACCAGTAACTGAATGTACGCCAACAAAACCACCACCGGCCTCCACATAATGCCTAAAAGCCAATCGCTGCGCTTCTGAAGCAAATACATCATTGTTGGTACTCGTAAATACCAAAGCTTGATACTTCGACAAATTTGACTCGGTAAACACGGCCGGATCATCCGAAACATCCACTTGAATTTGATGCGCCTTACCGAGACCTTGAAAGCAAGCCACCGCGGCAGGAATATTATCGTGGACGTATCCAGGACCATTTTTGGTATACACCAAAATCTTTTTAGGCACTGCATGCGCTGAAAAAATCACCCAAAAAGTTGCCGCAAAAAATAAGAATATCGCCTTCATTCGATTAAGGATTAACACCATATTGATCTATTAAATACACAATGGCAGCTATATTTACGGCTCCCAAAAGCAATTCTCGCTTATTAACATTTTCAAATACATCGGTCTTGGCATGATGCAAGTCAAAATAACGTTGACTATCAGGGACCAAACCTGCGATAATGGTCGAAGGATTCACACGTGCCAACGGCCCAATATCCGTTCCGCTACCTCCATAAGTCACCTCTGTCCCATAAGGTTTCAAGAGGGTAGACCATGATTGAAATTTCTGAAAAGAAGCTTTAGGCGCCGTAATCCCAATCGACCGTGGCGTAAAACCACCCTCATCACTCTCTAATGCAAAAATGTGATTTTCATTATTCAATTTTGCTAGATTGGCATATTCATTGCCTCCACGCACACCATTCTCCTCATTCGCAAACAATACAAATCGAATCGTACGCTTTGGCTTATAATTCATGGCCTTTAAAACACGTAAAACCTCCATCGTATGAACGACACCAGCGCCGTCGTCATGCGCGCCTTCGTTGACGTCCCAACTATCTAAATGTCCACCTAAGGTGATGTACTCATCCGGAAACTCAGAACCTTTGATTTCAGCCACGACATTCCGATCTTCAAATTCTGGCAAAAAATAACCATAAGTCTGCATCTGAACTTGAACCTTTCCTTTTTTAGCTAAGGCATACAGCATTTTGGCATCATCTGGTCCCAGGGCAACAGCCGGAATTTTCGGATAAGCAGAGTCATAAACCATAGATCCTGTATGCGGCGCATTATCTGGCGCTGTACTCAATGAATGAATCATAATACCCAAAGCACCATATTTAGCCGCTCGAGATGCACCCGAGCGACGATAAACACCGCTTTCGCCATAAGCTCGAAAGGTCTGAATTTTAGTTAGGTCAAACACACTGTGGAAATAAACAATCTTTCCTTTAACCTCATCTTTCCTTTTTTCTAATTCATCAAAGTTGGCAACCGCCAACACCTCCGCCTCAATCATGCCATTAGATCCCATCGAATTACCTAACGCTAATGCAGCTAACGGTTGGATGCGAGATTCTCCATTAACTCCCACGATAGAAGCAAAATCAGTACCCCCACGCTTCCAATTCATCATTTTATGTGATTGAAAAAATACCCGATCCGGACCAAGTGCTTCCAAATTTCGTTTTCCCCATTCAGCAGCTTGTTGGCCCTGAGGCGAACCCGCCAAACGTCCACCAATCTTTTTTGTTAATTCATATAACAAGTCATAGGCTTTTCCGTTACGCATAATGTCATCCGACATCTTTTTAATAAAAAGACTATCGGCCTGCGCAAACGATAAAAACGGGATAAAAAGAGCGAGGAATAAAGTAAGGGTTAATTTCATAGAGGCTTAGCTATTTGTTCAATGTTAAATATAGTGATAAAAATAAAAAAGACTTAATTTTAAAGACATGACCTATCTACGATTAATCTTCTTTTTTCTCTGTGCCCTGCAGCTGCAAGCACAAAATCTCTCTGGTATACTTCAAAAGGCAGGTAAATTGGTCGAACCCCAACAACTTAATTCCGCCGACATTTCTGCTGGATTAAAAGAGGCCTTAACGCTAGGAGCAGAAAAGGGTTGCGCTGAATTATCCAAACACGATGGCTTTTTTAAAAATACAGCTCGAAAAATCGCCATGCCACCCGAAGTACAAAAAATAGAAAGTACGATACGTAGTGTCGGCTTAAATCAATTAGCCGATGCATTCATTCTAAGCTTAAATCGCGCCGCAGAAGACGCCTGCAAAACAGCAGCCCCCATTTTAATTCAAGCCATTAAAGACATGACGGTATCTGATGGCATCTCGATACTTCGTGGAAATGAAAGTGCAGCAACTGAATATTTACGAAACAAAACGCAAGCAACACTAGCGCAGGAATTCAAACCTACCATTCAAACTTCTTTAGCCACCGTTCAGGCGACCAAATATTGGGATCAATTGAACAAGGCCTATCAATCCATTCCATTTAGCAATAAGAAAACAAATCCAGATTTGGCGGATTATGTCACAGAGAAAGCCTTGCAAGGAATCTTTGACGAAATAGCCTTGCATGAAAAAGAAATACGTACCAACCCTGTAGCCAGAACATCCGCGCTACTGAAAAGCCTTTTTGACAAACCATGAAAAAACCTTTATTCGTCATCATTTGCCTTCTTGGCTTACTTTCAAATGCATTCGGAGAAGTTCCGACCATTCGCACCAATCAAATAACCATCGCTCGCGATTCCTATGGCGTACCGCACATTTTTGCACCTACAGATCCAGAAGTTGCCTACGGATTAGCTTGGGCTCATTCGGAAGATGACTTCAAAACGATCCAAACACTCATTTTGACAGGTAAAGGGAAGCTGAGTACCTATTTAGGTAAAAAGGGGGCGCCGGTTGATTTTGTATTTGGTCTATTGAATACGCGTGAAGTGGTCGACCAACAAATCAAAGCCATGGATCCGGCCTTCATTCAATTAGTGCAAGGATATCTTCAGGGGCTTTCAGCTTATGGAAAAGCCCATCCTTCCGAAGTGTTGAACAAACATGTCTTTCCCATTGCTTTAGAGGATTACATTGCGACAACGATGTTTTCGGTGGCTATTTTCTGTGGTGTGGATAAGACATTACCCAAAATTCTAGATGGATCCATTCCGCACTTACCTGGATTTACAGGAGAAGGAAGTAATGCCTTTGCTATAAAAAGTACCAAATCCGCGTCAGGGGAGACCATGCTTGTGGAAGGCTGGAATATTTTAGGTGGTTTGTTCCCTGGTGGCCCTTTGATCTTTCATGGTGTGACACCGAATTTAGCCTGGGCGCATACGGTCAACTTCCAAGATAAAATCGATGTGTATCAATTACAAACGGACAAAGAACATCCAGGACAATACAAAGTAGATGGTGAGTGGTTGACCTTAGAAAAACGCAAAGTTAAATTAAACATCAAAGGCATTCCATTCTCTGTAAGCAAAATGGCTTATCGGTCAATCTATGGACCTACAGTCAAAACCCCCAAAGGGGAGTATTTCTCCATCCGACTACCTGCTTTACTGGATGCTGGTGCGCTCCAACAATGGTATGCGATGAATCGTTCGACAAATTTTACTGAATTTAAAGCTGCATTGAATCAGAATCATTTGCCCATGTTCAACATCATGTATGCGGATAAAGCAGATAATATCTTTTATATCTCGAATGGTAAGATGCCATACCGCAATGCAGATCCAACATACAATTGGGCCTCCACGTTACCAGGGAATACACGCGCAACGCTTTGGGAGACATTCAAGCCATTAGACGCCTTGCCACAATATACGAATCCTGCGAGTGGCTATTTATTCAATACCAATCATTCGCCCTTTTTAGCGACGAATACAGAGGGAAATTTAAACCCTGCCAAATTTGACAAATACGATGGCTATGAAACCTATCATAATAATCGGAGCCAGCGCGCAGTTGGGCCGACTTAAAACGCATCAAATTTGACCGTCAATTGCCTACCAAAATTTTATACCCCTATGGGTTTGATGCCTCCGCGATTTTCAACTTGGATGCCGTGAAATATCCTGCTTTAGCCACCATCATTCATGGAGTTAAGTCTTGGAATCACGTGACGAATATCGAGAGTGTGGGTGCCTTGTATTACAATATTGCCTACTACCACGCGTCAAAACTTAGAACGAACGGTTCCAAAGATCCGCTATCAGAAAAAGAGGCAGTTCAATTATGTCAGTATGTCCATGATTTCTTAATGAAGCATTATGGCCGTTTAGATGTAACATTAGGTGAATTCCAGCGATTAAAACGAGGGAATGAAGATTGGCCACAAGCAGGAATGCCGGATGTTTTAGCTGCGGTGATGTCGGAGCCCTTTGGTGAATCTAAACGTAAAATGAATAGCGGGGATGCGTATATCGGCTTTGTGAAATTTCCCAAAGACGGAGGTTTACCTTTCATTGAGACCGTTAATACATTTGGGGCAAGTTCGCATCCTGAATCAAAACACTTTGCCGATCAACGGGCATTATATCAGGCCCAACAGACCAAGCGGATGACGCTGGATAAAGGAGAGGTGCTAAAAGCTGCTGAACGAGTTTATCATCCGGAATAATAAAATAAAAGCCTCAGATTTCTCTGAGGCTTTTTTATGGAACTTATCTAGGCATTATATTTTTGCCAATATATTTCTGACCTTTGATTTAACTATGAAAACACCATTTCTGTTGCTATTCGCATTTAGCGCTTTGGGCCAAAAGAGCATTTCTAAGATCATTCAATCATCTGAATCTATTTCAGGTAGTTCTGCCTATTTAACTAGTCCATATAATACAGCTGGGGATAAACTTTATATGGTTGGCCATCAAAATGGAACATTCCCTCCACTAGGTTGGCATGTAAAAAATGAAATGGGAGGGATTTGGGCCCATCCAATCAAATTATGGGACGGATTTAGTGCCTCATATCAATTGGGCAATCAAACAATCCAACTAGATAAGGCGAATCAATTCATCAATTATCCGTTTGCGAATGAACACCGCTACGGTGGACAACATATCCAGGTCAGTCGGTTTCAATTTGTGCCCGATGGAAAAGCGGCTATTTATGTGGAATATGTCCTAGAAAATACGACAAATCAAAATCAAGTGGTTCAATTTTCCATGGAAGCAATTTCAAATCTTCGTCCTGTTTGGTTGGGTGAACGTACAGGCATGATCGAC
>JBEDFG010000191.1:0-3147 GCA_041175285.1 Bacteroidota bacterium
TCTTGTAAAAAGGCAGCTACTTTACGTTCTGCCCAAGTAGAGTACATTGCCATAATCATCGTCACAGCAAAAACCACTACAATAACAACACTTTTTTCTATAATAAAGGTACTATCCATTGCTTACGATTTTTTGTTATTAGTGTCCAATGGAAATTCAGTCATACTGATTTTTTTACGGTCTTCTTCTCTACCTAAAAGAATTTTTTCTTCGGTATTGATCACCACTTTTTCTAATTTGTGGTTGTATTTGTTTTGATTGATAACCGAATCTTTTTCAAATGCTCTTGGTCCTTCAATGGTCCAATCGTTTACATCTTTATGATCAAAACGACATCCGTTGCAGATGAATTCTTCTACTTCATGGTACTCGTCTTTTCTTCCAGTTACTCTTTGAATCTCGTCTCCAAACATCCAAACGGTTGTTTTTCCACAACATTTGTCACAATCTCTGTGTGCGTTGTACGGTTTGCTGAACCACACTCTCGATTTGAATCGGAACGTTTTATCAGTCAAAGCCCCAACAGGACAAACATCAATCATATTTCCAGAGAACTCGTTGTCAATTGCTTTCGAGATACAAGTTGAAATGTTAGCGTGATCGCCACGATCCATTACACCATGCACTCTATCGTCAGTCAATTGATCAGCTACTTGAACACAACGTTGGCATAAAATGCAACGGTTCATGTGCAATTGAATATTTGGTCCAATATCTTCTGGCTCAAAAGTTCTTTTGTCTTCAATATAACGAGTTTGTGATTTTCCGTGTTCGAAACTCAAGTTTTGCAAATCACATTCACCTGCTTGGTCACACACTGGACAATCCAAAGGATGGTTGATCAGCAAGAATTCAGTAACTGATTTTCTAGCTTCAGTAACTCGTTCCGAAGATTTTGAGTTCACTTCCATTCCGTCCATACATCCTGTTACACAAGACGCCATTAATTTTGGCATTGGTCTTGGATCGGCTTCACTTCCTTTAGAAACTTCTACTAAACAACAGCGGCATTTTCCACCGCTCCCTTTTAGTTTAGAATAATAGCACATCGCTGGTGGGACTACCTCTCCACCAATCATACGGGCTGCTTGGAGGATCGTTGTTCCTGGTTCTACTTCTATTGACTGACCGTCTATTGTTACTTTCATATTATTAGTTGTTGGTTGTTGGATGATAGTTTAACTATTAGCCTTCAACTTTTATACGGTTTGTTTTGCTACTAAATGTCTCACTTTTTCAAATGGTTCATTGACAAAATGGTCTCTATGTTTGATCTTCTCTGGGAAACGAATATGGTACTCAAATTCCTCTCTAAAGTGACGAATTGCTGCGGCTACAGGCCAAGAAGCAGCATCACCTAAAGGACAAATTGTATTTCCTTCGATTTTACTTTGAATGCTCAAAAGCAATTCAATATCTTCTTCGCGACCGTGACCGTTTTCGATTCGGTGTAATACTTTTTCTAACCAACCTGTACCTTCTCTACAAGGCGTACATTGACCACAACTTTCGTGGTGGTAAAAACGAGAGAAATTCCAAGTATTACGTACAACACATGCGGTATCGTCATATACTATAAATCCTCCTGAACCTAACATGGATCCGGTAGCAAAACCTCCATCTGACAAACTTTCGTAGGTCATTAATCGGTCTTCACCAGCGGCTGTTTTGTAAATTAAATTGGCAGGTAAAATCGGCACTGAACTTCCTCCTGGAACAAAGGCCTTCAAAGGTCGGTCAGAACTCATTCCGCCTAAATATTCGTCAGAGTTCATGAATTCATACACACTTAATCCCATTTCAATTTCATACACTCCAGGATTTTTAATATTTCCTGAAGCCGAAATTAATTTAGTTCCTGTAGAACGTCCTACCCCAATTTTAGCATAATCAGCACCTGAATTGTTCACAATCCAAGGCACAGCCGAAATAGTTTCTACGTTATTCACCACTGTTGGGTTTGCCCAAAGTCCAGATACCGCAGGGAAAGGTGGTTTGATACGTGGATTTCCACGTTTTCCTTCTAATGATTCGATTAATGCGGTTTCTTCACCACAGATATAAGCCCCGGCACCACAATGAACATACAATTCTAAGTCGTAACCCGTGCCTAAAATATTTTTACCCAACCAACCGGCAGCTTTCGCTTCGGCGATGGCTCTTTCTAAAATTTTATACACCCACATGTACTCTCCACGTATATAGATATACGAGCGGTTAGCACCCAAGGCATAACTTGAAGTAATCATTCCTTCAATTAACAAGTGCGGAATGTACTCCATCAAGAAACGGTCTTTGAAAGTTCCCGGTTCTGATTCGTCAGCATTACATACTAAATGTCTTGGCTTCCCTGATTTTTTATCAATGAAACTCCATTTCATTCCGGCAGGGAAACCGGCACCACCACGACCACGTAAGCCAGAAGTTTTTACTTCTTCTACTACTTCGTCAGGGGTTAATGTTTTAAGGGCTTTTTCTACAGAAGCATATCCACCGTTCTGACGGTATACTTCATAGGTTTTAATCCCTGGAATATTGATTTTGTCTAATAATATTTTTTGTGACATCTTATTTATCGTGTAAGATTATTTTACCCGCTCTTGCCTCTTCAATAATTTGATCGATTTTTTGTTCGTTCAAATGCTCTTTGTAGAAATCGCCTAATTGCATCATTGGGGCATACCCACAAGCACCTAAGCATTCTACTCCGCGAACTTCAAAAAGACCATCTGAAGTAATTTCGCCCACTTTTACGCCTAACTTTTCACAAGTGTAGTCCATTAAGTTTTCGACTCCATTCAAACAACAAGGAGACGTTTGGCAAAACTCAAACATGTATTTTCCAATCGGTTTTAAATTGAACATGGTGTAAAAAGTAGCTACTTCGTATACTTCAACCGGTTTAATGTGAAGTATTTCAGCCACTTTATCCATCAATTCAATACTCAACCAGTTTTGGTGTGCATCTTGTACTTCGTGTAAAACAGGAATCAAAGCTGATTTTCTGTTCTCTTCCGGATAATGACCAATCAATTCATTGATGCGATTCATCAAGGCTTCGGTCATATTTATTTCTTGTTTGTGTAAGGTACGTTCCATAATTTATGCGTCTAATTCTCCGGCAATAACATTTAAACTTGATAAAAT
>JBEDFG010000192.1:0-3142 GCA_041175285.1 Bacteroidota bacterium
GGTTTAGAGGTAATCAAAAAAGGTGCTGTTTTTAACGGCACCTTTTTTATTTTTTTTGCACTAAACTCATATTATTTAAGGAAAACACCTCTATTTGTATAAATTTTCATAGTTAAATAGGTTTAGAGGTTAAACAAATAAGGCCAGAAGTTTCTTCTGGCCTTATTTTTATTTACCTAAAATCCTGAAAATCAACTAATACTAGCGCCGTTCCAAACTTCTTTACTTGGCTGAATAAACGCTAAACTTCCGTCTGCATCTTCTGCCATTAAGATCATCCCTTCACTTTCTTGACCCATAATTTTACGTGGTGCCAAATTAGCCAAGAAACTTACTTGTTTTCCAACAATTGCTGTTGGCTCAAAATGCTCTGCAATTCCACTTAGAATCGTGCGATCTTTGATACCGTCGTTGACGGTCAACTTTAATAGCTTTTTACTTTTCTCTACCTTTTCGGCTGCAGTGATTTGACCGATGCGAATATCCATCTTGGCAAATGAATCAAAATCAATGATCTCTTTCACTGGAGCCACTTGTTTACTTGCTAATTCCATTTGCGCTTTTGTTTCTTTTAATTTATCAACCTGAGCCTGAATGACATCATCCTCTAATTTTTCGAATAGTAACCCAGGATTTGTTAGTTTTTGACCTGCAGGAATTAATTCAAAATTCCCGATTGCCGACCAATCTGCATCGGTCAAACCAAGCGCCGTACGCAATTTGGCAGCTGTAAACGGAATAAAAGGCTCAAGTGCCAGGGAGGCATGCGCAACTAATTGTACCGCATAATTCAATACCGTTCCCGCTTTTGCACGATCTTCCTTGATGATCTTCCATGGCTCTGCATCTGCCAGGTATTTATTCCCTATACGGGCAATTTCCATCGCATAAACCAATGCATCGCGGAATTTATACGTTGCCAATGCGTTATCCAACTTACCTGGAATCTCCGCCAAAGCAGTCATAACATCTGCCTCTAAACCCGTTCCAGCCGCTTTTTCCGGAACTATACTATCAAAATTCTTTTCAATCAGCACAAAGGCACGATTCACAAAATTGCCCAAAATCGCAACCAGTTCGGAATTGTTTTTCGTCTGAAAATCCGCCCAAGTAAAGTCGGCATCCTTTGTTTCCGGACTCGAGGTCGTTAAAGCATAACGCAATACATCCTGCTTTCCAGGAAACTCCTTCAAATATTCATGCAACCAAACGGCCCAATTACGCGAAGTAGAGATCTTATCCCCTTCCAAGTTCATAAACTCGTTCGCCGGAACCTGATCCGCTAATTGATATCCGCCGTGTGCCATGCACATCGCCGGGAAAATCAAACAGTGAAATACGATATTATCTTTTCCGATGAAATGTACGATCCGACTGTCTTCCGCTTTCCACCACTTTTCCCAATCGGGAGTCAGTTGGCTCGTCATCGACACATATCCAATCGGCGCATCAAACCAAACATACAATACTTTTCCTTCCGTATCCGGCAAAGGAATAGGCACTCCCCAGCTCAAATCACGCGTCATCGCTCGTGGACGCAATCCATCTTGCAACCAAGATTTCACTTGCCCACTCACATTTGACTTCCATTCCGGATGAGCGTTTACATATTTTTCCAACTCACCTTGCCACTGATCTAAGGGCAAAAACCAGTTTTTAGTCTCTTTTAAAATCGGAGAAGCACCACTCAACGTCGATTTGGGATTAATCAATTCCGTTGGCGACAAGGCAGATCCACATTTTTCACACTGATCACCATACGCACCTGGCTGATGGCATTTCGGACAATCGCCTGTTATGTAGCGATCTGCCAAAAACTGATCCGCCGCTTCATCATAATACTGTTCAGTCACTTCCTCAATAAACTTTCCGTCTTGATAAAGCTTCAAGAAAAAATCCTGAGACATTTTGTGATGTGCCGGATCTGATGTCCGTCCATATATATCAAATGAAATACCAAACTCCTCGAATGAAGTCTTGATTTCCTTGTAATAATAATCTACGACTTGTTGGGGCGTTTTACCCTCCTTTTGCGCCTTAATAGTGATAGGCACACCATGCTCATCTGTACCTGAAACAAAAATTACGTCTTGTTTCTTCAGTCGCAAATACCGAACATAAATATCTGCAGGCAAATAACACCCTGCCAAATGACCTATATGTATGGGGCCATTGGCGTAAATCAAGGCCGCAGTTACTGTAGTCCGCGCAAAATCCGACATAATTCGTATTAAAATGAATTACAAAAATAAGTAAAAATCCCTAACGAAAATTTAGAAAGACCGCTTGCATCTTCAAAATTATAATAGTACATTTGCACACAATTTAATTCAAACGAGAAAAATACATGTTAATTATTTCAATCAAAGAGAACGAGTCAATTGATAAAGCCCTTAAACGCTTTAAGAAAAAGTTTGAGAAAACGGGTGTAGTTAAAGAATTACGTAGAAGATCCGCTTTTGAAAAACCATCTATTTCTCGTCGTAAAGAAATGATTCGTGCTGCTTACAAGCAGATCACATACGGTAACGTAAACAACTAGTTTACCAAACTCCGAGAAATTGACTACTTTCGAGATATGAATCTGGAAGTAGTCAATTTTTTTTTGGTCCACCTGACTGTTGAGCGCCGACTGAGTAAACATACAACAAGCGCTTATTCCACTGACCTTCATCAATTTTGTGCCTATTTGGCGTCCGAGTACCCTGAAATTTCATTAGCAGAAGTACGAGCTGCCATGGTCCGTTCTTGGCTCGCTTCCTTAGCTCATGACGATATTCAGAACCGATCCATCAATCGAAAATTAGCTTCCTTACGTACTTTATTTAAATTCATGCTGCGCAGAGGCGACATTCGCGAAAACCCCATGTCGGCCGTTCGCATGGTTAAAACGCGTAAAAGCCTCCCCCATTTCGTTCGGGAATCTGAAATAGCTCCCTTATTAGATATTAATCTAGAACCTACGTCCAATTTCGCTGATGCGCGCGACCAATTAGTATTATTTCTATTATATGGTACAGGCATGCGTTTAGCTGAATTAATTGACTTGCGCACAAATCAGATCAATTTGGCTGCCAAAACATTACGAGTGATCGGAAAACGAAATAAAGAACGAATTATCCCCATTCCTGACATGTTGGTG
>JBEDFG010000193.1:0-3130 GCA_041175285.1 Bacteroidota bacterium
TTGCAATTAGTATTTTTTTAAACATAGTAATTGATTTGTCTAATCGCATACTCAAACCCAAGGTGGTATGCGCTAGGCTCATAATTAAGCTTTTTCTACTAAGAATAATGGTTGGTCAAACTCCACTGGGCTTGCATTATCCACTAAAATTTTAACGATTTTACCCGATACTTCTGAGTCGATTTCGTTAAACAATTTCATCGCCTCAATCATGCAAAGTGTTTTGCCTGGTGCGATTTCTGATCCTACTTCTACGTAGTTGTCTTTATCTGGACCCGCAGCACGGTAGAAGGTTCCGATCATTGGTGACTTCACCGTGTAAAGGTTATCTGCAACCGGTGCTGCTGCAGGTGCCGCCGCCGGAGCTGCTGGTGCTGCTGCAACTGGTGCTGCTGCTACGGGAGCAGGAGCTGCCGCAACCGTAACCGTAGGTGCTGCTGCGCTATTTTTTTTCACGGAAACTTTTAAGCCTTCCGTTTCGATGCTTACTTCTGCAAGAGGTGATTTCGCGATATAATCGAGTAATCGTTGTATTTCTTTCGTATCCATTTCGGTTATATAATAAAGGTTGACCGTTTACTAAGTTTTGACAAATGTAGTAGAAATTACTTAACGCGCTCTGCGTATGAGTAAGTTCTTGTATCTACTTTGATTAATTCATCTTGTTCAATGAAAATAGGTACCGTAATGGTTGCGCCTGTTTCCACTGTTGCTGGTTTTTTAGGGGAGTTGGCCGTATCGCCACGAACGCCGGGTTCTGTGTAAGTTACTTTCAATTCCACAAATGGAGGCAACTCGCATGATAATGCCGAATCATCTTCGGTGTTGATCAAAATCTCTACTTCTTGTCCCTCTTTCATCAAATCTGCCATCACACATAGGTTCTCGCCTAATAGGATTTGCTCAAATGATTCGTTGTCCATGAAGTTGAAGCCAAATTCATCCTTGTAAATGAATTGGAATTTTCTGCGCTCAACACGTACCGGGTAAATCGTCACACCTGAATTGAAGGTATTATCAATTACTTTGCCCGATGTTAATGAACGTAATTTTGTCCGAACAAACGCTGGACCTTTTCCTGGTTTTACGTGAAGGAATTCAATGATCGAATATAAATCGTCATTGTATTTAATCACCATGCCATTTTTAATATCTGCTGTAGTTGCCATTGTGTTTTGTTAATTATTTGGGATCGTACGCCCAAGTTAAATAAGCGGATCCCCAAGTAAAGCCACCCCCGAAGGCAGCTAGTATCAATTTATCTCCTTTTTTCAATTGGTTTTCATAATCCCATAAACATAAAGGAATCGTTGCGGCTGTTGTATTACCATATTTTTGGATGTTCAACATCACCTTATCTTCACTCACACCCATGCGGCTCGCCGTGGCATCAATGATGCGCTTGTTGGCCTGGTGGGGAACTAGGAAACGAATATCATCTCCAACTAAGTGATTACGCTCCATGATTTCTGCCGAAACATTCGCCATGCGCGTTACTGCAAATTTATAAACAGCTTGTCCTTCTTGACGGATGTAATGCAATTTTTGTTCCACGGTTTCATGCGTAGGAGGGTAGGCGCTACCGCCACCTTTTTGCATCAAACTTTCGCAACCTTCGCCGTCCGATTTCAAGATGAAGTCTTGAACGCCTAGGCCTTCAGTATTCGGTTCCAACATCACTGCTGCAGCACCGTCTCCAAAAAGGATGCAAGTTGTGCGGTCTGTATAATCAACGATCGCCGACATTTTATCTGCGCCCACGATGATGACCTTTTTGTAACGACCGGCTTCGATGAAAGCTGAGCCAACTGCCAAGGCATTTAAGAATCCAGAACACGCAGCAGCTAAATCAAAAGATGCCGTTTCGCGAATTCCTACCGCCTTGCAAATCATGTTAGATGCTGAAGGAAATAGATAATCTGGTGTAACCGTTGCACAAATTAATAGGTCAACTTGGTCTGGTGTTGTGTTCGTCTTACGTAATAAATCTTCTACGGCTTTGGCTCCCATCACAGAAGTTCCTTGGCCTTCGCCTTTTAAAATACGACGTTCTTTGATTCCTGTACGGCTGGTAATCCACTCATCGTTTGTATCAACGAGTTTTTCTAACTCTTCATTCGTAAGCACATAATCCGGGACATATCCTGCCACGCCGGTTATGGCTGCGCTTGTTTTATTTGACATGTTGTGTTCTTAGTTGTTTTCAAAGGCAGCCTTAATTTTATTGGCTACTTCTGATTTTACTATGTTTTGGCATAATTTAATCATGTTCATAATGGCAGTTGGGCTTGAAGCGCCGTGTGCAATGATGACATTTCCATTTATACCAATGATTGGGCTTCCGCCGTAATTTTCGTAATTAGTCCGGTCCACAAATTCGTTGACCATTCCTTGCTCCTTCATGATGTTGTAAATGGATTCCCCCATTTTCAAAACGATATTTCCCGTAAAACCATCCGTAACAATCACGTCTGCTTTTCCACGGAAAACATCTTTTCCTTCTAGGTTCCCAACAAAATTCAGTTTATCGTTTGCTTTGAGTAAAGCATAAGTTGCTTGGGTCAAAATAGATCCCTTTTGTTCCTCTTCACCGATGTTCAACAAACCTACACGTGGACGCTCAATGCCACGCGTTGCCGCCGCATAAACTGATCCAAGGACTGCCCATTGCTCAAGCATTTCAGGTTTGCAATCCGCATTCGCACCGATATCCAACATCACCGAATGGGTACCATCCGTTTGTGGAATAAAGCCTGCAATGGCAGGGCGTTGAATGCCTTCGATTGTTTTGACTGAGAATAAAGAGCCGACCATCATGGCGCCTGTATTTCCGGCTGATGCGAAAATGTCGGCTTTGCCTTCTTTTAAAAGCGCAAACCCAACTCCGATGCTGGAATTGGGTTTTTGCGATAATGCTCGGGTGGGATGTTCTCCCATTTCAATTACTTGTTCCGCGTTGATAACACGAATCTGACTGCCCGTGTATCCACGATCAGCTAGTAATGTATTGATTGTATCGGCTGGGCCAACGGCAAGAATAGTTTCTTCCGGTGCTAAGTTTGAAATCGCTAAAAGAATCCCATCAACTACTGCTTCTGGGGCATAATCCCCGCCCATCACGTCGATTGCT
>JBEDFG010000194.1:0-5297 GCA_041175285.1 Bacteroidota bacterium
TACAACGTGCGACATATTTTTATTTACTGTTTTACGATTAAAAAATTATGCTTTTTTAGCATCCTTGTTACGAACTTTCTTCAAGTAAGAAATATTTGGTTTCACGTTAATTTCTTCAATTACGTGGAAAGCGCGTCCTTCTTGTTCTACCAATAACAATTTCGAGATTTCAGATGCTGGATCATTCATATCTCCAAATGTAATTGCATTCGTTGGGCAAGATTGTGCACAAGCTACTTGAATTTCACCATCTACAGGACGACGTTTTTCTTTCTTCGCTGTCAACTTACCTTCTTGGATACGTTGAACGCACATCGAACATTTTTCCATCACACCACGAGAACGAACCGTTACGTCTGGGTTAATCACCATACGCCCTAAATCGTTATTGAAGTGGAAATCAAAATCGTCTGTTTGGAAATAACGGAACCAGTTGAAACGACGTACTTTGTATGGACAGTTGTTTGCGCAATAACGTGTACCGATGCAACGGTTATACGTCATTTGGTTCAAACCTTCTGTTGAGTGAGTCGTTGCTAATACTGGACAAACAGTCTCGCAAGGAGCGTTGTTACAGTGCTGACACAACATCGGTTGGAAGATAACTTCTGGATTATCCGAAGCAATTTCCAATCCTTGCATATCCTCTACTTCAGCATCTGAAGAATAATAACGGTCGATACGCATCCAGTGCATTTCACGACGGTTGATTACTTCTTGACGGCCTACCACCGGTACGTTATTTTCAGCCGAGCATGAAATCACACAAGCCGAACATCCTGTACAAGTATTTAAGTCAATCACCATACCCCACGCGTGGTTGTTGTATTCGTGACCATTCCAAAGTGATAAATCAGTTGCGTCTTTTTCGCCTTCAGATGTTTTTACTCTCGGCTTAAAGCTTCCAGCTTTCGCATCTTTTACGAAGTCAGCTAATACAGTTTCTTGGACTACCGCTTGACGCGCCATCACCGTATTATGTGTTTGTGTTTGTGCAATTTCTTTCGTCTCACCCGTTGGCGCTACCGAAACTCCTTGCGTACAAATACCTACACATGCTCCATTAATTTCAGAGATGAAAGGGTATGCATTTACACCTACGCCATCAGCAGATTTACCTGCTTTCGTACGTCCGTAACCGATCGCAATAGCAACCGTATCTTGTGCTTGACCTGGTTGAACTAACACAGGTAAAGTTACTTCGTATCCTTTTGCACCTACTTTAACTAGGTCGCCTTGCTTTAATTTCAATTTCGTAGCTGTCGGCTGCGAAATAGATGCATAATTGTCCCAACAAGCCTTTGAAACTGGCTCAGGGAATTCTTGCAACCATGGATTGTTTGCTTGAGAACCCGTACCTAAACCCACTTTTTCATAAACAGCGATTTCTAAACCAGTAGAAGACGCTGAGTAAGATTTGTTGATTGCAGCTGCAGCAGACGCAACATCAACAGATGGACTAGCCGTAGAGATAGAACCTGCGTTTGGTTCAAATACACCATTGTGTAATGCAGCGTTCCAAGCAACTTTTCCACCTTTCAAGATAGTGCTTTCCCAGTTGCGCTCTAAATACGCTTGGTAGTCACTTGCCAAACCAGACCAAGTTAAGAAACTTGATTGTGCTTGACGCGTTTTGAAAATGGTAGAAATTGCAGGTTGTGTTAATGAATAGAAACCAGCTTTTGGTTCTGCATCATTCCATGATTCTAAGTAATGAGAATCTGGCGCAATGAATTGACATAATGAAGCAGTTTCGTCTGCACGATCATTTGTTGCCAAGCTAAGCTCCACTTTTGGTAAAGCAGCTGCTAAAGCGGCTCCCATTGGGTGGTTATATACTGGATTGGCATTGTAAACAATGACAGCTCCAATTTTTCCAGCACCAGCTTCTTTAATGAAATTAGCCATCGCCATGTCATTACCTTGACGGTAATTCATTGGGATCGCTGTATTTAATGTGGTGCCATAAGCGCCAACTAACGCGTTGGTCGCGGCAACGATTTTTTGAACTTCTGGGTCATTTGATCCAGCAACTACGATAGATGCTCCTTTTGAAGCGACTAAGTCTTTTGCAGCTTTATCTAAATGATCAATTTTAACAGAACCACCTGCTGCGGATGCTGCGCCAGTTAATTTAGCAACGGCATTGTATAGTGCAACGGCTACCAAACCTTCTTGTGATGGCTTGTAAGTAGAGCGGTAATCTGCATTCGCACCTGTATTTGAAAGAATTGTTTCAAATTGGTAGTGACGAGACATTTCTTTTTTACCACCTTTTTCCGAACTAACACGACGAGTTAAAGCCCATTGTGCGGCGAATTCAGTTGGTGAAATCCATGAACCTAAGAAATCAGCTCCCAATGAAACGATTGTTTTCGCTTTGCTAAAATCAATGTTTGGTAAGATACCTCCATGTGCTTGTGTTAAACCATAAGCTGGATTTGCATCATACGAAATGTGTTGGGTTGTTGGGTATTTCGCTGCGAATTCAGCAATCACCTTCTTAGTAGTTGGAGAAAGAACCGTATTTGAGATGATTCTGATTTGACCTCCTTTGGCAGCTACAGCAGCTAATTTTGCTGTAAACTCTTTATCTAATTGAGTCCAATCAGCAGCTTTTCCACCGATTTGAGGACCTTTTAATTTTTCATTGTCATATAAACTCAAAACCGAAGCGTGTGCGCGGCCAGAAAGAGTTCCTTTTGAAACCGATGATAATTTGTTACCCTCGATTTTGATCGGACGACCTTCGCGGGTCTTAACCAAGATCGAAGCGTAATCACCTCCATCAGTATATGTCGACGCGTACCAGTTGGCAATCGTAGGCTCTACATCTTCTGGTTTGTTCAAGTAAGGAATGGTTTTCTTAACTGGGGCTTCGCAAGCAGCTAACGAAACAGCTGCAACACCGAATCCCAACATTTTAAGAAAATCACGACGATGAGTTCCTGAACCATCTACTAGGGCATCGCCTTTCGAATCGTTTTCGGATGGCATATTGCCAAACTCATTGTGGACATTTTTGACAAACGATGGCTCATTGGTTAACTCCTCAATCCCTTTCCAATACCTCTTGTTCGAATTTTCCATATAATCTTTCTTATTCAGACTAATTTTGAATCTACACCTATGTTTTGCACTTTTAATGGCGTCTTGCTGTCTTTGTTATGAAGCTCAACAAGCTTGTCGTAATATGCGTTGCCTTTTGAATTTACGTCTGTTTGACGGTGGCAATCGATACACCAACCCATTGTTAAAGATGAACGTTGTTCTACAACTTCCATTTTTTCAATTTCTCCGTGGCAATTTTTACATTCTAAACCACCCACGTTTGTATGTTGGGAGTGATTAAAATAGGCCAAATCAGGCAAGTTGTGAACGCGTACCCATTGAATAGGCTCATCGTTTTCTAATGCCGTGTAAATTTTTTGAATTTCTGGTGACTCACGCTTAATCGCGTTATGGCAGTTCATACAAATGTTTGCCGAAGGAACGTTGGCTCCTTTTCCAGCGTAAACGCCCGTGTGGCAATAGTTACAGTTGATTTGGTACTGGCCAGCATGTAATTTGTGTGAAAATTTGATTGGTTGCTCTGGAGCATATCCTTGGTGGATACCTACGCCATAAGCAGCATCAATTGTTGCTTTACCGCCTAATAATAAAGCTAAGACTAAAATACCCGTTTTAACTGCTGAATTAGCGGCTAATTCTTTTAGGTTGGCCGAAATACGTTGCATCAATGGAGTCTCTGCTGCTGCCGCTGGATCTTGTGTGATTTTACCTAACGTATTAACGATTGAAAGCAATGCGATTAATACTAAAACCATAATGATTAAAAGGCCTATCAATAAAACCTCCATCATGCCGCCTGAGCTTGGCGCTGCCGGTGCTGCCGCTGCTCCATCTGCTGGAGCGGCTCCTGCTGCCGGTGCTGCTGGGGCTGCATTTGATGCATCAATGTAAGCAATAATTCCTTTGATTTGAGCCTCAGAGAAATTTGGATAAGGAGTCATAGCTGCCTTATTAAATTTATTGTATAAATCGTTTGCGTATTTATCGCCAGAAGCGATTACCGCTTGCGGGTTGTGAACCCATTTAACGATCCATTCGATGGGACGACGTTCGCCTACACCTTTCAAACCAGGTCCAACAAGAACCTCATCTGTAGATGCATGACAAGCCGCACAGTTGTTTTTAAATAAGGTTTCCCCTTCTGCAGCGTCTTGTGCGAATGTTGCGCCAAAAGTGGCGATTAACAATGTGAAGGATAATAGAAACTTAACGAGAGTTATTTTTTTGCAAAACATAATATTGATTTTCTCATTTTAATTCAGTCCGCAAAACTACAATCCGAATTTTTAGGAAACAATTTATTCGTAGAGCAATTTCAGGTTTTTTTAAGGTTTTGACGGTTATTTAGAATTTTTCAAAATAATTGAAGATCGAAAATGTAATTTTTTTAGAGTAGTTTGTACAAAACGATGTTAAACAAAAAAACCTTCCGATGTGGAAGGTTTTTTGAGGTTTCGAGCGGATTCGAACCGCTGTAGAAGGTTTTGCAGACCTCTGCCTAGCCACTCGGCCACGAAACCAATGAATTGGGATGCAAAAATAGCTTTTTTTCAGAAAGGAGCAAAGGGAAAGACAAAAAATAGTCAACAATCCTCCGTCTGAAGTTTAATGTACTGAGCCTAGCGGCCATTGTCTAACTTAATGTGAATATGCTAATCTCCGGCGGCATCCCTACACGACCCGGATAACCCAAATATCCATATCCTCTATTGACATAGAGTTGCTGGCCATTCTCCTCATACAATCCCGACCATTGTTTATATATGTATTTCGCAGGAGACCAGCGATCAAATCCAGGAATATGTACTCCGAATTGCGCCCCATGGGTATGCCCTGCAAATGCGACATCAATATCTTTGAATTTTGACTGTTTAGTGACCTCCGCATTCCAGTGAGTCGGATCATGCGAAAGCAATAATTTGGCACCTGCTTCCTCTGTGCCTTTGTAGGCCTTTTCCAAGTTGCCATACCAAGGAAAACGTCCCAATCCTATATTTTGTACACCAATGATGGCTAATTTTTCTCCAGATTCCTCCAAGAATCGGTGCTCATCCATTAATAGATTCCAGCCCATTAATTCATGAGCCTTCATCAGGTCATTTAAATTTTGCTTCTTAGCTGCAGGGCTGGCCCAACGAACGTAATCGCCATAATCATGATTCCCCAAGGTGCTATAAACGCCCAATGGAGCCTTTAATTTATTGAATACGTCAAAATAGTTTTGC
>JBEDFG010000195.1:0-5765 GCA_041175285.1 Bacteroidota bacterium
TGAAGTATTGGGATTGGGCCGGGGTCGAGTTTCATTGAAAATTGGGGGATCCAATGGGCGGATTTTTGATCTGGAAGCTGGGGATGTAGTCATCATTCCAGCGGGAGTGGGGCATTACTCGATTTCGAAGCATACGGATTACCAGTTTGTAGGTGGCTACCCGAATGGACAAGCATGGGATCTAAAGACGGGCTTGGAAGAGGAAGAAAGAGCACAAATGCTACGCAGGATTTCAGCGGTGGAGATGCCCGAAAAGGATCCTGTTTTGGGGATTGAGGGCTTAATGTTTGAAAAATGGAAAGCGAACTGAAAAGTCAATTTTGAAATATTCTTTCACAAATTGTTTAGCTGTTGGCCGAATGTAAGTAAGTTATGATCGGGGTCGAGCAATGAAAACTCTTGCTGTCCCCATGGTTTGTTTTCGAGATGGCCATTCGGGTGAATAGGAACATTATTCGCTCGTAATTCCTTATAAAATTGATCTAACTTGTCCGTCATTCTCGTAGGGATTTAGGCCAACGAATTCGAAAAAATGGATTTCAATTCCTTCTCTTTTTACTAATAAGTAATTTTCATAATCGCCCACTACTTCAAATCCCAAAAGGTCTAAATAATAGCTTTTGGTTGTAGCCTTATTCCGCATGGGTAATTTCGGGATAACATCTAAAAACATGATATATATTTTAAATTCATTTCAATCGGTATAGCCTGATATGTATTTCCGAATGACCACCTATAATGCATATCCTAATTATATGCCTAAAAGAAAAATTTGTACCTTCACTGAAATTTTAATGCCTATCCATGGGTGAATTAATTGGATCCATTTTTGATTTTGAAAGTGGTTGTAAATAAATCAAATTTAACTGATGAAAAATAAAAACTACGTTTTGGCCTGCCTCATTATGATGCTATCCGGGGTCATTTATTTGACTGTACAAGCTAAGCAAGAAAAGGGTACAGATCTTGCTACCATTTCTGGCTTGTGGAAAGCAGATGAGTCCATTAGTATCGGCGGCAATATTTTTTGCTCCTATGACGCAGCGGATCGGATGGTTTCGAAACGCATGAAAATCGAAGTGCAGCCAAATTTTTTAACCATCGAAAATCCAGACGCAGCATCTATTAAAAGTCAGGAGAAGCTATACTTCGATGGGAAAACGAGAGCTATTAGTCACAGCCAAGAAAACAAAAAAACCTATTCGGTCAAGTTGTCCAATGATGGAAAAACCATGATAATCCATTCCATTGTATATTTTACGACAAGCACCCCTTACCGGGTCAATGTGAAAAAACAAGCCTTTACCGATGTGACTGAAGTTTGGAACTTGAGCAAAGATGGTAAGTCTATAGCTGTTTTGGCTAAAGCAAAATCGAACATTTGGAATGAAGAACGTTCTTGGAAGACCGTATTCAACAAAATCAATTAATATAAATATGGTTTATTCGTCAACGAATGAACCGGCAAGATGGAACATTGGCAATCCGAAAAATGTACATTCAAAATAGTATATGAGCGTTCAAAAATAAAAAAGAGGTCGAATTGACCTCTTTTTTATTTGGCTCCTATCGCCGACGAAAGATGCAACTATTATGTAATGATTGAATATGTGACGACTCGAAAATTAATAGGTTGATTTTTTATTCTGAATAAGTGAGCTTAAGTTAATTACTCTTTTAGCATCTGACTCTTTAAGTATAATATAGGGCTTCACGCCGGTGGCTTTAATATCATTCCCCTTCATCGCAAAGGCTTCTTGTTTCCAATCTGCGATAAAGATTTCTGTATTAACAGGTAACGAATAGGACTTGATTTGATCAGGATTGAGGTTGCTCACTCTTGTTTGAATTTTTCCATCCGGAGTGTAGATAATAAGCGAGAGGTGATATACGTCCTTGTAGTCGTTTGAAAAGCTAATGTTAACATTGCCTTGAGCATGGGTAGAAAACACGATCAGTTGCAGCGTAATAAACAAGACAATATTTTTCATTTTGAGTCGGGTTATTTGATTATATAACTGCCAAAACTACTCAAATTAAAATCAAAAGAGGTAACACCCCAAACTCACTGCTTGATAAATAAAACTCAATCCTTTTTACTTCCAAAAGTAAAAAGCATCTAATTTCCTGTAAGGTTTAGCTAAATAACGTAGTATCTCAGCATGTACTAATTCAGGTTCTTCAAATGGTGAAATATGGGTTGCGTCCGGTACAATATACAGCGAGGCCTGAGGTAAATTTTGGTAGAGTGCCATGGTATGTTCCAAGGTAAACATGTCGTGGTCTCCTGCCATGATTAAAAAAGGAACTTGAATAGAATTCAATTGTGCTAACGTGAAATTGGGGTTTTTCACCGAATTATCTGTTACTTTTTGTCTCGCGGCGGAAATTTTACTTTTATCAGCAGCCATTCGATCATAGGTTGAAAAATATTTCGCCATTTCGTTTTTTGTTTTGGCAAATAAAGGGTCGTTCGGATTCATTCTCCAAGTTGTGTCCGCCCCCAAAAATACCCCTTTGGATGCTCCTAAAAAATTCGCCCCCATCGCTACGGCTTTCACAATTTTTTCAGGATGAACCAAGGCTAATTCCAAAGCTATATTGCCTCCATCGCTCCAACCTACAAATTTTGCTTTCTTGATTTGAAGTTTATCCATAAATCCATTCAGATCCAAAGCCATTTGGGTATAGGTCAATTCCTTTTCATCGCTATCAGTTGTTCTTCCCTGTGAACGCGAGTCCACTGCAATTACCTGATACTTTTTAGAAAACGCTTCAATCATTCCTCCCATCATTTCGGAAGATCCATAGCCTCCATGTAATAAAATGAGCGGTTCACCTTTCCCGTATATTTCATAATACATCGATATATCTCCCACTTGAACCCGTTTACCCACTTTCGAATTTGAGCCATAAGGAATTTGTGCAAGAATGGTTTGGGATAGAATCAAAAGCCCCAATACGAATAACTTCTTCATTTCAATTGAATTTTATTGTAACATAAGAATAATAAATACGATTAAAAAATCAAAATACGCATCGCCTCTTACGCTCTATTGATCAAAGAAAAAGCCGATCATTTCTGATCGGCTTGCTCCCTTAATAAATAAAATGTTGCAGCCATTTTCGGTGTTTAATCATTAAAAATACACTTAATATGATGCGAAGAAAAAATACAATGTATTTGTTATTTTTTGTTACTCCTGAATAAACTATTGGACTATAGCGGTGTTCAAAACCAACCATAAAATCAAAACGGCTACTCCTTCACACATCTAAATCCCGTATGCTGCAAGCCAGAGTCTGGGCTTGATTTCATTCTGGCAGCATTTCGGTAACTAGCACAATAGCTATCATTGCACAAGAATGACCCTCCTCGCATGACGCGTTTGGGAACTTGGGGTTCATCGGGGTCATAACTTTTTGATGGGCCTTTGGGATTTAGGCGAGGACTTTGCTTGTAATAATCAGATATGTCGTAGAGTCCATATCCATTCGGTTGATAAGACTTTACCGGTGCCGTTGTTGACTTATAACCATCTAAGGCGAGATCCTCCTGAGGGAAATTTCCCTGAAAACTATTGGCTTTAAAAGGGGCGACATTGACAGATGCCGAGCCCCAGGGATAGCGCTCATTTTTTAACCCGCCTCTGCTAGCCCATTCCCATTCTGCTTCCGTAGGTAACCGCTTCCCCACCCAATTTGCGTAGGCCAAGGCATCATCATAGGAAACATGTACCACCGGGTGATTGTCCTTTCCTTGGATACTTGATTCGGGTCCTTGAGGATGCTTCCAATCAGCCCCTCGCCTAAATTCCCACCACTGAGAATAATCAGTTAAGTTAACGGTGCCTTGGGTGGGTTTAAAAACCAATGAACTTGGAGCAAGTAAAGAATCAGGTGGTCTGGGTGTGCCTGCGGGCACTTGTTTCGACAGTTCCTCCCAATCAATCGATTTTTCTGCCGTAGTGATATAGTTAGTTGCCTGCACAAATTTGGCAAAATCAGCATTTGTGACTTCCGTTTCATCTATGTAAAATCCTTTTAACTGAACAGGGTGTAATGGATATTCATCCACCCTTCCTTGATTATCGTGGGACCCCATCATAAAAGAGCCTGCAGGAATTCGTTTCATCCCCAAGTAAGAAGATCTCGTCTTTTTTTGATTAGAGCCAGGCTGAACTTTGTATCGACTAGGCATGGGGACATGACAAGTAGGGACCTGTTGCTGACCAAGCAAGAGAAAGCAGGGCAAAAAGAAAATGAGCAAACACTTCATTAATATCTTTTACATTACGAATGCCAACAAATTTATATAAATTTAATCTGTTTAAGCAAAACCTAATGATCACATGAAGAAGACTATATTTTACTTTTTGTTAGGATTCCTGTTATTCACTGCGACTTTGCTCTTTAGTCAAACCAAACAGGCTAGCCGACCAAACATCATCTTCATCATGTCAGATGACCATGCCTATCAGGCCATTTCGGCTTATGACAAGCGCCTTATTTCAACTCCTAATATCGATAAAATCGCTAAAAATGGGGTATTATTTACGAATGCTAGCGTAACAAATTCCATTTGTGCCCCGAGTAGAGCCACCATTTTAACGGGGAAACATTCCCACCTAAATGGGAAAGTGGATAATCATTTTAGCTTTGATACAAGCAATGTTACCTTTCCTCAGCTGCTTCAAAAAGGAGGATATCAAACGGCGATGTTTGGTAAACTACATTTTGGAAATAGCCCAAAAGGCTTTGACCAATTTAAAATATTACCAGATCAGGGAAACTATTATAACCCTGATTTTATCACGAAAAAGGAAGGAAAAATAACCGTTACGGGCTATGTAACAGATATTATCACAGACATGACAATAGATTGGTTACAAAAGGAGCGCGATCCCGCAAAACCCTTTATGCTCATGTATTTGCACAAAGCGCCGCACCGTTCCTGGTTAATGGCTGAACGGCATTTGAAGGAAATGACCTCTACTACCTTCCCTGAACCACCTACGTTATTTGATGATTATGCTGGCCGGACAGGCGCTGTCAAAGAAGCTGAAATGAATATCTTAAAACATATGTCCTGGTCAGGAGATAACAAGATCTATCCCAAAACGATGGATTCACTACATATTCCAGAAATAGGTTTTGATAAAAGACGTTTTGAGGCTGAAATGGGTCGATTAAACCCTACCCAAAAAACACATTTTAATGCCGTTTATGACCTAATAAATGCTGAATTCAGTAAGTCGTATCCGCGCATGACAGATCAAGATAAAATGCGCTGGAAATACCAGCGTTACATGCAAGACTATTTGGGTACTATCAAGGCTGTCGATGAAAATGTGGGTCGCCTTTTAGACTATTTAGAAGCAAATCATTTATTAGAAAACACGTTGTTAGTTTACACGTCTGACCAAGGATTTGATAAACGCTTCATTTATGATGAATCATTCAAGACTCCTTTGCTCGTTTCTTGGCCTAATCAAGTTAAAGGTGGTCAAAAATCGGATGCTTTAGTCCAAAACCTTGACTTCGCACAAACCTTTTTAGAGGCAGCAGGAATTCCTGCTCCTGCAGACATGCAGGGCCAAAGTTTGCTCCCTTTGTTAAAGAACCAGTCCTGGGAAAGAGATGCGGTATATTATCATTATTATGAATACCCCGCGGAACACATGGTCAATCGCCATTATGCCGTGATTACTAAAAAATACAAGCTTATCCATTACTATTTTAAAGAGGATGTTTGGGAGCTCATT
>JBEDFG010000196.1:0-3104 GCA_041175285.1 Bacteroidota bacterium
ATTACAGCGATGATGGGTGTTTTGATTTTAAAAATGTCGCCACTCCAAAAGTGTAGATCTTTTCTAGATTTGGGCCTGCGGACATCGATTAATTCAACTTGGTATTCATTCGCTAGCGACGCAATCTCTGGTCGGTCTTTTAAATAATCGTGTAAACCATTGACAATACTTAACCCTGCTCGGATAGCTTGTTGGATTATTTCAACCATGGAATCGGGTAATACACCTCCAACAGTAGCTATTCCAATAATCAAATAATTGGCTTTTTGAACACTCATTGCTTGTTCTAATGACGCATAAATAGGTATATTTCGATTTTTACCATCTAGTACTTCGCCAGCATCTTGTCCGGCTAAGGTTTCATCATCCACCACACCGACGATCGTAAATCGCTCAGTACCACGAATCAAGCCGTGGGCTGTTTTGGCATCTGAATGCGTTAGAATTCCATTTGTTAATACAATTGCTTGATACATTTACTACCGTTTTATTAATTGGCCACTTCGTTTTCCTGTTGATTTTGACAGGGAATAGACTAAGGATCCATTCACCCAAACGCCTTCTATGCCCACAGATATTGCCCGACTATCACCAATGACGGCACGATCTATGACTGTATTGGGATTTATTAAAACTAAGTCGGCCTTCTTGCCAGGTGCAATAATTCCGCGGTCTTTAATCCCTAAATGTTTCGCTGTCAATCCCGTCATTTTATGGATTGCCGTTTCCCAAGGCATGATTTTTTGTTCTCTGACATATCGGCCGAGCACTCTCGTGAAGGATCCGAATCCCCTTGGGTGCGCACCTGCATTTCCGTCTGAACATATATTCGAATGTTCCCATTGCATAAAATCTATGACGTCTTGATCCAACATAGATTTTCCCGTCATAGCTTCAATCGTACCTTCATAATTAGGGTATTTTAGTCTAAAATCTGCGGCTAAAGCTACTAAAGAGCGAAGGGTTTTGGCATCTGATTCATGTCTGATGGAAGCTATATCGTGAAAGGTTTTCCCTTCATAACTACGATTGGGAGCGAATTTTACTAGGTAAGACTCAGATGGATCAAATAATTGATCTACTGCGAATTGAGCGCTAACTAGGTTGTCATAGTCGCGATTTGGGAATAATATGCGGGGTGTGGAATGCCAAAAGGTATATGGGTAAATATCCGCCGTAATATTAATCCCTTTCTTGCGGGCCTCTTCTAAACGACTAATAATAGCTTGAGCTGTTCCCCAGTCGTCTTTTTTGGCAAGTTTAATATGGGAAATTTGTACAGGCATCAGGGTCTTTTGACCTATTTCAATTATTTCGTTTAGTGCATCATCCATGGTAATGTCCTCACTACGAATATGACTAATGTAGCGTGCATTTTGGTTGGCAGCCACTTGAGCTAATTGCAATACTTCATCTCGCGAGGAATAAAAAGCTGATTCATATTCAAGGCCTGTAGACAAGCCAAAAGAACCTAATTTAAGGTCTTTTTTCAAGAGAGCCTTCATGGCATCCACCTGAGTTTGGTTGGCCTTTCGCAAGAGATTTTTATCGCCCATTACCTGGCTACGTAAAGATGTTTGTCCCGTGTAGGTACCTACATTAACTGCGACGGTTGTTTTTTTGAGCTTTTGTTCAAGCGTAGGTATAGGATAACTCTCACCGTCTTGGCCAATGATGATCGTTGTGATACCTTGACTTGCTGTCGAAATTGCATCTGGATTTTGTAGTACATCTCCGAGGTGATGGCTATGGGAGTCGATGAATCCAGGGCTTAAGATATAGCCTTGGCCATCGATAATTTTTTCTGATTTCTCAGGGGTTAAAAGGCCAACGGCTTGAATGATATTTCCTTGAATACGGACTGAGCCTGAATAGGCGGATTTGCCGGTTCCATCGATGATTCGCACATGTTGAATGAGGGTTTGCTGGCCCCATACATTAATAGTTAGCAGAATCGAAATAAGGAACGTAAGCAGTCGCATATATCTAAATAGGTAGAATTTAAAGTTACGGATTGTTTTTTGAAACGTGTAAGTGCGCTACATAAAAAAGCCGATCGGAGAGGATCGGCTTTCTGATTACCATGTATCGAGACCAAGAATTTTTCGACCTAGTTCATTTAGTTCGGCAGTTGGGTACTTGGTTTGTTCCCATTTTCTAGGATCACCTGGGAAAGCGTAACCTTCCGGTGCGATCCGATTTTTCCACGAATTGATACGCCATTCTTTTAATTCCGCATTATCTTCTTCTGCAGGCATCATGGAAATATATTGGGCACAACGGACTTTGTCGCTGTTGTTAGCACGAATACCATGTGGCTGTGTGCTATTGAAAATTAATAAATCGCCGGCTTCTAACTTGACTTTAGTGGGTGTAAATCCAGTTGTATCTGGTTTGAAGCGATCTCGATCTTCAGGTTGAGTTAATTTCCAAGTGTCGTAGTTTCGAAATAATTCAGGGATACATTGAAATCCACCCATATTTTCGTCGAGTTGGTCTGCTAAAGCCAACACCCCTTGGACATTGATCGGCTTAGTTTCAGGATCATAATCCCAATGAATAAATGCTTTGTATTCATGACCTGGACGGATAGGGAAGTTTAGGTTTGCGCGGTCAATGGTTACCCAAAGTTTTTCTGTTCCCCAAATATCTACAAATGCGTCATAGACGCGTTGCTGTGAACGATTATCCCATTGCAATTGATTGTTATAGCATTCGACCATGCCGGTGCCTGCTAATTCTTTCATCTTCATTTCTGCACGAGGAGCAGTATACCAAGTAGAAGGATCGTTGGGATTTTTTTCTTCAAATTCCCACAAGAATGCAGCCGTTTTTAATGCTTGTTGGCGTGGTACAGCTTGTTTTATAACTACGTATCCATTCTCAATCCAGAATTTCCAATCTTCCTCGCTTAAAACACGCAGCGCTTTTCCGTTGCTTCGGTCATTTAATTTTAGCGCACTGCTTTTTGCGGTGGATGGATTGCCCGGAATATCATAATGGGCATTGTTGGGGATCATCGTTTCCATAGGTATGTTTTAGTTGAAACAAATTTCAGCTATTTTTTGAAAGATGAATTTCTTTGTATTGGCTAATATTTGACC
>JBEDFG010000197.1:0-3726 GCA_041175285.1 Bacteroidota bacterium
GGTTTGGCACAATTTACCGACTTGCGCTTGTTGGCATTATATGGCGGTTTAGGGCCAAAGACGCAAATTCAAACACTTGAGGCGGGAATTGATATTTTAGTTTCGACACCGGGTCGATTTTTGGAATTATACCGCAAGGATGCGATTGTCGTTAAAGAATTGAAATTCTTGATTTTGGACGAGGCGGATAAAATGATGGACATGGGTTTCATGCCTCAAATCCGTGAAATACTCGAAAAAATCCCCTATAAAAAACGTCAAAATGGCTTGTTCTCCGCGACTTTTCCCGAAAAAGTAGAGAACCTGTCGCACGAATTTTTGGAGTTTCCGTTGAAGATAGAAGTGACGCCTCAGGCGACACCGGCGAGCCAGGTAACGCAGTATGTCTACCAGGCTGAAAATTTGAAAACGAAAATAAACGCGTTGGAATTTTTCTTGCAACAACCTCAATTTGAGCGAGTTATGATATTTTGTCGGAGTAAGGACGCCGTAAATCAGGTCGAAAAATACCTAACGCGTAAAGTCTTGCCGATCGACCAAGTGCGGGTAATTCACTCGAATAAAGGTCAGAACACTCGTATTAATGCCATGCAACAGTTTCGTGAGGGATTAGTGAAGGTGTTGGTGACAACGGATGTCGCGGCACGTGGGATTGATATTCCGAAGGTTTCGCATGTCATCAACTTTGATGTGCCGCTAATTTATGAGGATTATGTGCATCGGATTGGTCGGACGGGCCGCGCTGAACAGGTAGGGGAGTCTATTACATTTATCACGCTGGCAGAGCAGTATCATTGGGCCAAGATCGAGGAGATAATCCAACAAAAAATTGAGATAGCTCCTTTGCCGGAAGGAATATTAATTGAAGAAACACCGTTTTTAGAGCAACAAGATATGTTGCGAGCCGTGGATGATCAGCGCAAACGCGAGGATCCAGATTTCCAGGGGGCCTTTCATGAGAAGAAATGGATTATCAAAGCGCGTGCGAGTGGAAAAAAAGTTCCGAACCGTAAGGCGGTGACAAAGGCAGGACCTAAAGGTGGCGCCAAGCTTGATCCAAAACCTGTGCAGCGAAATAACCGGCCTGGAAAAAATGCCAAATTTCGTCCGGGAGGTACCACAAATAAAAAGAAACGGTAGATTTGTATCCAATGAAGACACGATTACTCATTTTATTCTTTTTGGTCAGTTTTGCTGCGCAAGCAGCAGTCTTAGACTCACTTCAAAAAGAGGCAAAATACCTGCCATTATACGGCCAAAAGGCCCTTTCGAAAAAAGATCAAGCGGAATTAACCCAATTTGTGGAGTCCTGTGATGCGAGTTTTGGCTCGCGGAAAGAGGCCAGCGATTTCTTCGTGGAACGTGCCTGGGAATATGTAAGCGCTGGAAAATTAGACACGGCTACGTATCGGTTTAATTTATTGCATGCGCTAAATAATGAGTCTGTAGATGCTTTTTGGGGACTAGGTGTAATCACTTTTCAGCGGAAAGACTTTCCTAAAGCGATTGAATTTTTAGAAAAAGGATTGAGTTTGGATACGGCTCAGGCGATCTTGCGGGTCGACTTAGCGGTGGTACAATTGAGTTGTTATTTGAAGCAAATGGATTGTGGAACCTTGGATGGGGTTGAAGGACATTTGGCGATTGCGTTGCGCCAACAGCCCGGATATGGGATGGCATGGATGAAACGAGCCCAAGTCGCTTATTTGCAAGAACGTTACGCGGACGCTTGGACATATTTACATGCCTGCAGAAAGCTGGACATCACGCAGTTAGATATTAATTTAGGCCAATTGTTGGCCGAAAAAATGCCTGATCCGGAGGGCGTATTTAAGTAAACGATTATGGGAATTCGGTCATTTTTCGCGAAACCATTTGCTAAACGCATCGTGAAACAGCATCAGCGTTCACATGCCCAAGCGGTTCAGATTCAGGAAAATTGGTTGAAGAACAATCTGAAAAAGGCTGAACAAACGATCTTTGGCCAAGCCTACGAATTCGACAAAATCCGGAATTATTTAGAGTATAAAATCCGTGTTCCCATCGCTGAATATGAGGATTTAAAGACCTACATCGACGAGATGGTGTTGGGTTCGCCGAATATTTTATGGCCAGGTAAACCGGCCTATTTTGCCAAAACTTCAGGTACCACCTCGGGTGCGAAATACATACCTATTTCAAAGGAGTCCATGCCGTTTCACATTTCTGGCGCGCGCGATGCTTTATTGCATTATGTGCATTACTCGGGAAATGCGTCCTTTTTGGATCAAAAACTGATTTTTTTATCCGGTTCTCCGGAATTGGAAACGAAGAATGGCATTCCTACCGGACGCTTGTCGGGCATTGTGAATCACCACGTACCGGGTTATTTGCGCGGTAATCAATTGCCAAGTTATGAAACCAATTGCATGGAAGATTGGGAGGAAAAATTAACGGCTATTGTGGGGGAGACGATTGATCAAAAAATGGGTTTGATCTCAGGCATTCCGCCTTGGGTACAAATGTATTTTGACCGTTTGGAGGCGCAGTCGGGCCAGAAAATCGGTGATTTGTTTCCAGATTTTCAGTTGTTTGTGACAGGCGGCGTGAATTTTGAGCCGTACAGACAAAAGATTAATGAGTCGATAGGACGCGCGATAGATGTGGTGGAAACTTATCCGGCATCGGAAGGATTCATTGCATTTCAGGATTCGACCGGGGAGGAAGGTTTGTTATTGAATGTGGATGGGGGAATTTTTTATGAGTTTGTTCCGACGGAAACCTATTTCACTGCGACGCCGAAACGTCTGTCGTTGGCGGAGGTACAGGTTGGCGTGAATTATGCGTTATTGATGTCGACCAATGCTGGTTTGTGGTCATATTCGATAGGGGATACGGTCAAATTTGTGTCTTTAGATCCGTTCCGGATTGTGGTGACTGGACGAATTAAGCATTTTATTTCAGCCTTTGGTGAGCATGTGATTGCGGAAGAAGTGGAGCGAGCGATGGCTGAGGCGCGCAAGGCATTTCCCGAAGTGCAGCTGGTGGAATTCACCGTTGCCCCCCAAGTAAACCCTGAAAAAGGTGATTTGCCGCATCATGAGTGGTTGGCGGTCTTGGAAAACTCCATGCGTTCGCAGAATATATATTACCAGGATTTGATCACGGGTAAGGTATTGCGCGGCTTGGAACTGACGCTATTAGCTCCCAATGCCTTTATCGACTACATGAAATCGCAAGGTAAGTTGGGCGGCCAAAACAAGGTTCCACGTTTATCGAATGACCGGAATATTGCGGAAGGTTTACGCGCTTTTCGTTTGGTTTAATTTTTCCCTTGTTTCTTGAGTTGATCGCGAATTTCAGTCAGCAATTTGTCTGTCGAACTTAGCTTTTCGTCCGGATGCTCTTCATCTGTAAGCTTCAATTTGTTGATTCCTTTGATGGCCAAAAACAACACAAACGCGATCATGAAAAACTGAATGGTTGCGGCAAGCGATTTGCCATATTTGCACCCCAGGATAATTTATCTATGTCGGCCACGCCAGCCGCATGCGTTGCGGGAGCTAAAATCAGTGGGGTAATTACGTCTTCTACCAACGAATTAATGATACTCGAAAACGCCGCTCCGATCACGACAGCCACGGAAAGTTCGATGACATTTCCTTTAATGGCGAAGGCTTTAAATTCTTTTATCCAGGACATAGGGGCAAAGATAGTGAAAATAGTCGCTAGTCGTCAGTGGTCAGT
>JBEDFG010000198.1:0-3033 GCA_041175285.1 Bacteroidota bacterium
ACATTTTATATTTTCTGGTAGGACATTATTTTAAATATTGTTGATTTTTTACTCCTATAAATTATAAATAAAAATTATTAAATTCGTAAATTGCACCCTTAAAATCGATTAATATTCAAAAATGGAACCACAAATACCTTATATTCCTATCAATAAAGTAAGAATTGTTACAGCAGCGTCACTTTTTGACGGACACGATGCAGCCATAAACATTATGCGAAGAATTATTCAAGCTACAGGTGTTGAGGTGATTCATCTTGGACATGATAGAAGTGTAGAAGAAGTTGTAAATACGGCTATTCAAGAAGATGCAAATGCGATTGCCATGACATCTTATCAAGGAGGTCACAATGAGTATTTTAAATACATGTACGATTTGTTGAAGGAAAAAGGAGCTGGACATATCAAAATATTTGGTGGTGGAGGCGGAGTAATTTTACCTTCTGAAATTTCTGAGTTGCATGAATACGGTATCGAAAGAATTTATTCTCCAGACGATGGTCGTGCTATGGGATTACAAGGTATGATTAACGATTTGGTTAAACGTTCTGATTATCCAATTGGAGATAAATTAACTGGTGAATTATCGCACATAGAAGAAAAAAATCCAACAGCTATTGCAAGATTAATTTCGGCTGCTGAGAATTTTCCAGAAATTGCTAAATCGGTTTTTGACCAAATTCACCAAAAGAATGAAACTTCTAAAATTCCTGTTTTAGGAATTACCGGAACAGGTGGTGCTGGAAAGTCATCTTTAGTAGATGAATTGGTTCGTCGTTTTTTAATTGATTTTCCAGAAAAAACAATCGGATTAATTTCTGTTGATCCCTCAAAACGTAAAACAGGCGGAGCGTTATTAGGAGATAGAATCCGAATGAATGCAATTAATAATTCTCGAGTTTATATGCGTTCGTTGGCAACTCGTCAATCCAATTTAGCCTTGTCAAAATATGTGGCTGAAGCGATTGAAGTATTGAAAGCTGCTAAATATGATATCATTATTTTAGAAACGTCTGGAATTGGTCAATCGGATACTGAAATTATTGAGCATTCAGATGTTTCATTGTATGTGATGACACCCGAATTTGGAGCGGCTACACAATTAGAGAAAATCGATATGTTAGATTTCGCAGATTTAGTGGCGCTAAATAAATTTGACAAACGTGGTGCGTTAGATGCGATTCGTGATGTGAAAAAACAATACCAACGCAATCATAATTTGTGGGATGTTGATACAGATAAGATGCCAATTTTTGGAACTATCGCTTCGCAATTCAACGATCCAGGAATGAATACACTCTACAAATCTATTATGGATAAGATTGTAGAAAAAACGGGAGCCGATTTGAAATCGACTTTTGAAATTACGCGTGAAATGAGCGAGAAAATTTTCGTAATTCCTCCACACAGAACGCGTTATTTATCTGAAATTGCAGAAAACAACAGAAAATACGATGAAATAGCTCTTTCTCAAGTAGAAGTAGCGCAAAAATTATATGGGATTTTTAAAACTGTGGAATCAGTTTTGGGAACCAAACCCCAGCTAATAAAAGCTGGAATTGACCACAATCTTCATATTTCGAAGGAATCTCAGGTATTTATGGATTTACTTTTAGATCAATTTGATAAAGTAAAAATGAACTTAGATCCATACAATTGGGAAATCATTTTGACTTGGCACGAAAAAGTAAACAAATACAAAAATCCTGTTTATAGTTTTAAAGTTCGTGATAAAGAAATTAAAATTGCTACTCATACCGAATCGTTATCGCATTCGCAAATTCCAAAAGTAGCTTTACCAAAATACCAAGCTTGGGGTGATATTTTAAAATGGAATTTACAAGAAAACGTTCCAGGAGAATTTCCTTTTGCGTCTGGACTGTATCCATTTAAAAGAGAAGGCGAAGACCCAAGTAGAATGTTTGCAGGTGAAGGTGGTCCAGAACGAACAAACAAACGTTTTCACTATGTTTCTGCCGGATTGCCAGCAAAACGATTATCAACAGCTTTTGACTCGGTGACTTTATACGGAAATGATCCTCACATTCGTCCTGATATTTATGGGAAAATTGGAAATGCAGGAGTTTCAATTTGTTGTTTAGACGATGCGAAAAAATTATATTCTGGTTTCGATTTGAGTCATCCAATGACCTCTGTTTCCATGACAATTAATGGACCAGCGCCTATGTTGTTAGGGTTTTTCATGAATGCGGCTATTGATCAAAATTGTGAAAAATATATTATTGAAAATGGTTTGCAAGCAGAAGTTGAAGCTAAAATCAATGATATTTATAAGAAAAAAGGGGTTACACGTCCATCGTATCAAGGGACTTTACCAGAAGGAAATAATGGTTTAGGTTTGATGCTTTTGGGAGTAACAGGTGACCAAGTTTTGCCAATCGAGGTGTACCAAGACATAAAAATTAAAACATTAGCACAAGTTCGTGGAACCGTGCAAGCCGATATTTTAAAAGAAGATCAAGCACAAAATACGTGTATTTTCTCTACCGAATTCGCTTTACGATTAATGGGTGACGTGCAAGAATATTTCATTAAAGAAAACGTTCGTAATTTCTATTCGGTTTCTATTTCAGGTTATCATATTGCTGAAGCAGGAGCAAACCCAATTACCCAATTAGCATTCACTTTAGCTAACGGATTCACTTATGTAGAATACTATTTAAGTCGCGGAATGAACATCAACGATTTCGGTCCGAATTTATCATTCTTTTTCTCTAACGGAATCGATCCTGAATATGCTGTAATTGGTCGTGTAGCTCGAAAAATTTGGGCGAAAGCCATGAAAAATAAATATGGAGCCAACGAAAGAGCACAAATGTTGAAATACCATATTCAAACGTCTGGACGTTCATTACATGCTCAAGAAATTGATTTTAATGATATTCGTACCACACTTCAAGCTTTGTATGCAATTTACGACAACTGTAACTCGTTACACACCAATGCGTATGACGAAGCGATTACTACACCAACAGAAGAATCCGTGCGTAGAGCTATGGCAATTCAGTTGAT
>JBEDFG010000199.1:0-3014 GCA_041175285.1 Bacteroidota bacterium
TGTTTTGCAACAGATAACGGTATTGGAGAATCAGATACGTTATTACTTAAATAAACCGGCTGGTAAAATTAAGCGGACTCCGTACCCATTTCAGTGTGCGTTGGATAGCAGTTTATTTGCGCATGTACAAATCGATCAGTTGGAAAGACGTCCAGATATCCGACAAGCAAAGTTGAATTTGTCTGCCGCTTTTGAGTCGAAAGAAAGTGCCAAATTAGCCCTGAAACCCTCTGTCGTATTATCAGGAATTTTGGGAGTTCAAGGATTTCAGCCAGCTTATCTTTTTCAATTACCGGCGTCGATGGCGTATCAATTGTTGGGAGGGGTTACAGCGCCTTGGTTGAATCGGTCAGCGATTACCTCTGAAATTCTTCGATCGGATGCTCAGTGGAAAGCACGAGATTTGGCTTATCAAAATTCCTTGATTCAAGGCTATTTAGAATGGGATACGCAAGTGAAATCACTTGGTTTTTTACAGCGACAAAGTCAATTGAAGGAGCGGGAGGTGTTACTTACAAAAGGTGCAATTAACACTGTGGGGACCTTATTTTTAACGGCTAATGCCAGTTATTTGGAGGTTTTAACTGCCCAACAAAATGCCTTACGTTCTGAATTAGAATTGCTCGAGATTTCGAGGAAACGGTGGACGCACGCGATTCAATTGTATCGCGTTTTAGGTGGTGGCTGGTAAAACGAGGGATTCGATTACTTGAGGGAAATCGCGGTGCTCAAGCACCTGACCTTTTTTGGCTACATCTTCCGGAGTGTCACTCGGTAAAACGGGGAACGAACTCTGGAAGATGATGGCTCCCTCGTCATAGTGTTCGTTGACATAATGAATCGTAATCCCTGATTCTGTTTCGCCTGAGGCTACGACGGCTTCATGTACAAAATGTCCATACATTCCTTTTCCACCGAATTTCGGTAGCAATGCTGGATGTAAATTGATGATTCTTTGCGGAAATGCTTGAACAAATTCGGAAGGGATCAGCCATAAAAAACCGGCTAAAACTACCCAGTCCGTATGTAAGGATTGAATTTTCCGTAGCACCGTTCCATTTTTATAATCTTCGCGGGTAAATAGACTGCATGGGATTTGAAGTCGTTCCGCCCGTTGAATGACACCTGCCTCCGGATTATTGCAGAAGATATGCGTGATTTTTACTTGGCTGGATCCGCTGAAATGTTCGATGATCTTTTCGGCGTTTGAACCTGAACCTGAGGCAAAAATGACAATATTCTTCACGGGGCTAAATTTATTTTGTGCAAATTTAAGGCATATTCAGGAACCTTTCGGGATTTGTCTTAGTTTTGTTTCCGTTTGAAACTTCAGATATGAAAATAGGGATCATTTGTTATCCGACCTACGGGGGAAGTGGCGTGGTGGCGACCGAGTTAGGCAAGGCACTCGCGTCTGTAGGGCATGAGGTGCATTTTATCACCTATACACAGCCTCCTAGATTAGACTTTTTTAGTGAGAATATTTTCTACCATGAAGTTTCGGTCGCTTCTTATCCGCTCTTTGAGTACTTGCCATATGAGTCAGCTTTGGCTTCCAAAATGGTGGATGTGACGGTCAATGAGAAGTTGGATTTAATCCATGTGCATTATGCCATTCCGCATGCTTCTGCGGCATATTTGGCGAAACAAATCTTGAAATACAAGGGTATTCACGTGCCTGTCATTACAACTTTACACGGGACTGATATTACATTAGTAGGTCGTGATCCTTCCTTTGAACCGGTGGTTACATTTTCGATTAATGAATCAGATGGCGTTACGGCCGTGTCGGAAAGTCTGCGAGATGATACCTATTCTTCCTTTGAGATTTTGAGTAACATCGAGGTTATTCCCAATTTTATCGACTTAAATCGCTTTCAAAAGCAACCCAAAGATCATTTCAAATCCGCCATTTGTCCAAACGGCGAAAAGCTGTTAATGCACACCTCGAATTTTAGAAAGGTAAAGCGGATTGAGGATATCATTCAAGTTTTTGCCAAAGTACAAAAGCAGGTTCCTTCCAAATTGTTGTTGGTAGGCGACGGCCCCGAGCGTTCAGGAATTGAGGCTTTGTGCCGTGATTTAGGCGTGTCTGCGGATGTTCGTTTTTTAGGTAAATTAGATACGATTGAGGAGGCGCTTTCGCTAGCCGACTTGTTCTTTTTGACGTCAGAGAAAGAGAGTTTTGGTCTGGCAGCACTGGAGGCGATGGCCTGCGAAGTTCCTGTCATTTCTTCCAATGCCGGTGGAATTCCTGAGGTGAATATTCATGGTGAGACTGGATTTGTTAGTGAAATTGGCGACATCGATGATATGGTCGCGAATACAATTAAGGTCTTGACGGATGAAAAGTTGCATACGCAGATGAAAGCTAATGCCTTGGAACGCGCCAAAGAATTTTCGTTGGAAAAAATCCTACCCATGTATGAACGCTACTATGAAAAGGTGGTAGGCCAAAGCTGGAAATTCCCAACCCAAAAATTTACAGATTCTGAATAAGAGTCACCGTGCTGGTGTCTGCTGTTTGGGCTAATAAAACGTTTATCGGCTGACCTAAGACCGGGTGTACTATATCCGAGGCAATTTCTGCCAGCGGTATTAAGATGAATTTTCGGTCTTGCATCCGTGGATGGGGAACTTGTAACTGGGATGTGTTTACCTGGGTGTTACCCACTAAAAGTAGGTCTAAATCGATATTTCTTGGTCCCCATTTAACTTCACGAACCCGACCAAATACCTGTTCAATGGCCAATAATTGCGTCAAAATTGCTTCAGGATCGAGTTGCGTGTCAACTGCAATGACTTGATTAAGGAAGTCGGCCTGTTCCGTCATCCCCCATGCGGCAGTCTGGTACAAGCTAGATTTTTGCAGAATGTGCCCGATTTTTTTTTCAATCAGGGGGTAAGTCTGTTCGAAAATTTCCCTTGTATTTCCTAGATTGCCACCCAAAGAGAGGAATGCGGTCATGCTGCTCATTTTATTTGCCCACAAATTTACACATTTTTATGCCGAA
>JBEDFG010000200.1:0-2996 GCA_041175285.1 Bacteroidota bacterium
ACGGATGTCAATAAGTCAAAATCCTTATGATCTACGGAAAGTAAAAGTCCTTTCGATAGGAGGTAGTCACCTACTAAAACCGCAATCTTATTTTTCCAAACCGCATTGATGGAGAAAAATCCCCGTCGATAATCCGATTCATCCACGACATCGTCATGCACTAAGGTTGCTGTATGTAATAATTCGATTAATGCTGCCCCGCGATGGGTTTTCTCGTTGATATTGCCAACCGTCCCTGCCATCAAAAACACGAACATCGGTCGCATCTGCTTGCCCTTACGTTGCACGATGTAATTCATGATTGTATCGAGCAACATAACCTTGGTCTTCATGAACTGCCGAAACTTGCCTTCAAATGCCTTCATGGGTTCCGCAATGGGCGCCTGAATGGAGGAGATGGAATAGGACATATTTTCGGGGAAGAGCCTAGTAGGCAGCGTTATAATTTGTGTAAATTTAACGACTATTTGCAATAAATTGTTTCCGCGCCGTTAAATAAAACAAAATATATGAGCAAGATTTTAGTTCTCGCTGGAGGGTCCGTTAAGGGTGCATTTCAGGTTGGCGCCATTAAGGCTTTAGCCGAGCAAGGATTTCAACCAGATGCCATCTATGGGATTTCGGCGGGGAGTTTAAATGCGGCATATTTGGTCAATAAAATAGGCCAACAAGCTCTAGCGGGGGAGGGAGTTTCGTTCGTTCAAGCCGCACAGGATTTATGGGATTTTTGGGAAAGACGCATTACCAGTCCGTCCAGTTTATCTAAACCACTTTCTCTTTTTGAATTAGGTTGGTCCGCCTTACGTAAAAAATTTAAAGGCTTAGTTTCCACTCAGCCGTTACGGACGTTGATCGAAGAAGAATTGTCGGCGCGCAATTTAAACGCTAGCCCCGTTTCATTGAAAATTGGCGCTGTTAATGTGATCGATGGAGGTATCCATTACGTAGATCCCAGTGAGGAGGCATTTTTTGACTATTTGATGTCGTCGTCTGCTATTCCCATTTTGATGCCTCTGGTTCAAATTAATGGCGAGGTTAGACGCAGTTTTTTAGATGGAGGCTTGCGTGACGTGACGCCTATTCGTAAAGCATTAGCCGATGGCGCGACGGAGATCGTATGCATCAGTTGCCACCCGGAAACAATTGAAGGTGGGGTTTTTGATACGGGGGATTTATTGGCGCTCGTGGACCGTGTCATGGACATCGCCGTCAATGAAATCCTAAATGCTGATTTGCGCGAAACCTTATTGATCAATAGTTCCTTGCCGCACGATGGATCAGCACAGCTCGATGGTCCATTTAAAGGGTTTCAGCGTGTTAAGATAACGAATATCCGACCTGAGCAACCGCTAACCGTTGACATGCAGAATTTCACTAAAATGGATATTCGAAGAATGCTTGAAGTAGGCTATGCCGTGGGTAAAAATCAGGCATAAAAAAAGCCCGATCGATGACCGGGCTTGGGTTGTGGTTTACACCGACATGATATCTTTTTCTTTCTCAGTGAAAATCTGATCAATCCGCGCGACAAATCCGTCCGTGATTTTTTGAATTTTATCTTCACTCGCTTTGATCGCATCTTCCGATACGCCATCGCCTTTTAATTTCTTGATGCTATTGTTGCCATCTTGACGAGCATTGCGAATATTGATTTTCGCTACCTCGATTTCCTGCTTCACTCGCTTGACTAAATCGCGGCGACGCTCTTCCGTCAAAGGTGGAATCGCTAAACGAATTAGCTCGCCATCGTTCATCGGATTTAAACCTAAACTTGAATTGCGAATCGCCTTTTCGATCTCCCCAAAAATCCCTTTTTCAAAAGGTTTGATGGCGATCGTACGCGCATCGGGAGTCGTGATCGACGCTGCACCAGAAATAGGCGTAGGCATGCCGTAATAGTCGATCATCAATCCATCAAGCATCGATGTACTCGCTTTTCCAGCTCTAATTTTAGATAACTCAATGTTCAAGTGCTTAATCGCACCGTCCATGGTCTCTTGCGTTGCTTCAATAAAAAACTCTAATTCTTCCATGTTGTATTAACTAATTAACGTTCCCACATCCTCACCAGACACTAAATCAGCCAAATTTCCTGACTTATTCATGTCAAAAACAATGATAGGTAAATTATTTTCTTGGCATAAGGTAAATGCCGTGGTATCCATAATCTTCAAGCCTTTTTGGATTGCATCCGAAAAGCTTAATTGGGTAAATCGAGTCGCCGATGGATCTTTTTCCGGATCAGCCGTATAGACACCGTCCACACGCGTTCCTTTTAGTACCACATCCGCCTCAATCTCAATCGCACGTAACGATGCAGTGGAATCTGTTGTAAAATATGGGTTACCCGTTCCAGCACCGAAAATCACAATACGCCCTTTTTCAAGGTGACGAATGGCACGCCGACGAATAAATGGTTCGCATACCGCTTCTACTTTTAAAGCAGTCATCATGCGAGTATATAATCCTTGTTTTTCTAAGGCAGCTTGCACAGCCATACCATTGATTACAGTGGCTAACATTCCCATGTAATCTCCTTGCACGCGGTCAATGCCCGCTTTCGCCGCACTCGCACCACGGAAAATATTTCCTCCTCCGATCACAATCGCTACTTCAACTCCTAAATCATGTACCTTTTTAATTTCTGCGGCGTATTGACCTAAAATAACAGGGTCAATCACTTCATCTTTCGTCGATAATGCCTCGCCCGAAAGCTTCAAGAGGATACGTTTGTATTTAGTTTCTTGCATGGAGAAAGGGTGTTTGTCGTGATTTGTGCGGTGCAAATTTAGAAAAATTATCGGCTATTTGGTAAAATTTTCAGCCTGATCTTTTGCTGCTGCTAATTTCCACCAGGGCAAATAAGGTTGGTCATGATGTTCATAATGATACCCAAAGAAATAACAAGATATAAATGCCCACACATGATTCCTTGCCTGACTCCGTGACTGTGTTTTATTACCCTGGGCATGCTCCCCACGATGCGGCAAATATGT
>JBEDFG010000201.1:0-3349 GCA_041175285.1 Bacteroidota bacterium
GGAATTGTCCACGGAATCCTATCTATTGAATTTCGACGTTCAAAATCGTCATGAAGTAGAAGTTGCCTTTAATTCATTACCTGAAGCTTGGAAATCCATAGATGTACTCATTAACAATGCGGGCAATGCCCATGGAATGAATGCGATTCAGGATGGAGACCCGGCTGATTGGGATGCCATGATGCACATGAACGTAGATGGTTTATTATATGTATCCCGGATGGTCATTCCGGGCATGATCGAACGGGCCAGTGGCCATATTGTCAATTTATCTTCTACGGCAGGAAAGCAAGTGTATGCCAATGGAAATGTATATTGTGCCTCCAAGGCTGCTGTGGAAGCGCTCTCGCAAGGGATGCGTCTAGACTTGAATGTACATGGAATCAAAGTATCCAATGTCGCGCCTGGTGCCGTAAATACAGTATCCAATGTCGCGCCTGGTGCCGTAAATACAGATTTTTCAGCCGTACGATTTAAAGGAGATCTGCAAAAAGCGGAAGCGGTTTATGCTGGCTTTGAGCCATTAGTGGCAGCTGATGTCGCGGATTTAATTCGTTATATTATTACAGCACCCGCACACGTGAATATTGCAGATGTAACGATCATGCCCAAAGCGCAAGCTTCAGCAACACAAATACTACGAAAAAATTAAAGGTTTCGTTGGCGTACCGTTTCGTAAATAATCACACCGGCGGCAACGGACACGTTAAGTGATCCTACCTGTCCGCTTTGCGGAATAACGGCTAAATCATCTGATTTCCGAATAATTTCATCGGAGATACCATCTTCTTCAGAACCCATCACTATGGCCGTAGGACCAGTGTAGTCTACGCTATACATGGAGTTTTTACCTTTTTCCGTACATGCAACTACGCGTAATCCTGAGTTTTGCAAGAAATCGACTGTTTGCAATAAACTGTCTTCCCGACAAACTGGTATGAAGTTTAGCGCTCCAGATGATGTTTTCATAGCATCTGCATTAATTTGAGCAGCACCTTTTGAAGGAATAACGATGGCATGAACACCCGCACATTCAGCGGTACGTGCAATTGCACCAAAATTCCGAACGTCCGTGATACGATCTAAAATCAATACGAAGGGTATTTGACCTTTTTCGAATGTATCTGCGATGACATTCTCCAATTTGGCATAATGAATGGCAGAAACGAAGGCAATGGCTCCTTGGTGATTTTTACGCGTGATGCGATTTAATTTCTCCAAAGGCACCTTTTGTACTTGAATGCCTTTTTCGTGGGCTAAATCAAGTATTTCAGTATGTCCTAATTCGCGTTGTACTAATAAACGATCGATCTCTTTTCCAGAACGTAATGTTTCTAAAACAGATTGAATACCAAAGACGATCTCTTTATTATCCGTTTTCGGAGTTGTGAAATGTCTAAATGGTTTTCTAAATGGGGGTCTTGATTCGTTTTCTTCTGACACGGTATTGGCTGAAATGTGGGGCAAAGGTCGGCATTTTTTTTCAAACCATTTGTCTGAAGGTCAAATTTACCCGTGGTGCTTGAATTTTCAGCGCCTTAGGCAATGCATGAAGCCAATGCTGTTGGGTTTCCCCCTCCATCACTAATAAACTGCCTGGAAGTAATGGAATACGAACTTTTTGACCGGTTTCCCGATGTTTGAAATCGAAATTCCGTGTGGCACCCAGGCTGATCGAAGCGATACACGAATTGGAAACAATACTCTTTTCGTCATCTGCATGCCAGCCCATGCCATCGGCGCCATCGTGGTAGTAATTCAGTAAACAACCGTTAAATGAGACGTTTAACTGCTTTTCTATGCGGTTTTTGAGTTCGAGTAGCTCTGGCGTCCAGGGATTGACAAATTTGGCAGAGCCGGAATAGGTGTATCGTCGCTGGCCATCCGCAAACCAGGCCATTTTTCTGCGCATGGGAATCGTTTTTCCAAACAAATGCACCACATCAGATTCCCAAGGTATTGATTCTTCAAAAATGCGTTGAAAATGAATGGCTTCAGAAACACTCAAAAATGAAGGATAATAATGGACCGATCCATCAAAGGGGAGGTAATTCTGGGATTCCGATGTGGAGAATAGCGAAAGCATGAACCAAATTACCTAATCTTAGGTAAAAACTTTACCTTTGTGCTCAAATTTAGCATACAATGTATAAAACGACTGAAATTGCCTCTTCTGATATTCCTTCGGATAACCCTGTTCACCAGCGTCTTTTGTTTCCATATAAGCATGTAAGCCAATTGGTTTCAGGAAATGTATTGGAAATCGGTTGCGGAACAGGACGTGGCGTAGGTGTATTAGCAGATAAGGTTTCAGCCTATACCGGTGTAGATAAGAATACGGAATTGATGAATTCACTTTCGGCTCAATATCCGAATTTTACATTTATCGATATGTTCTTGCCTCCCTTGCAAGATTTGCCTTCTAACCACTTTGATTTTGTCATCACTTTTCAGGTGATTGAGCATATTGAAAATGATGATTTCTTTTTGGCAGAAGCTGCCCGTGTATTGAAGCCGGGCGGTAAATTATATTTGACCACGGTGAATCGCTTATTTTCGCTGACACGTAATCCATGGCATGTGCGTGAATATGTATCGGCTGAGTTAAGTGGATTGATGTCCAAACATTTCAGTCAAGTAATTACGGAAGGGGTACACGGTAATCAAAAAGTGATGGATTACTACGAGGAAAATAAGAAGTCGGTGGCTAAAATCACCCGATTAGACATATTCAATTTGCAGTATAAATTGCCACGTACTTGGCTACAAGTTCCTTATGATATTGCCAATCGTTTGAGCCGTTTAGCTATTTCAAAATCAAGTAATCAGTTGGTTAATTCCATTCAAGTGGATGATTATTACTTGAGTGACAAACCTGCCGAATCCTTAGATTTCTTTTTCACGGGTATCAAATAATGGAATTCATCGATTCTGCCATTGAGGAATATGCACGCGTCTTTTCAGGCGAACCATCCGCTTTATTGCAGGAGTTAGACCGAGAAACCCATGCGAGGGTCCTACAGCCGCGTATGCTTTCCGGGCATTTGCAGGGCCGATTTTTGTCGTTTTTCGCGAAGGTTTGTCGGCCTAGCACCATCCTTGAAATAGGTACTTATACGGGATATTCCGCCTTGTGTTTAGCGGAAGGACTTAAACCAGATGGTCGATTGATCACGATTGACATCAACGAAGAATTAGAAACGTTTACTCGATCATTTTTTGATCGTTCGGAATACAAAGATCAAATTGATTACCGCATAGCCGATGCCAAAGACGAGTTGGCGAAAATCAATGGCCCATTTGATTTGGTTTTTATCGATGCTGATAAGCGTAATTATGGCCTTTATTA
>JBEDFG010000202.1:0-2983 GCA_041175285.1 Bacteroidota bacterium
ATTCCTTATTGCATTTAGCGCATTGGGCCAAAAGAGCATTTCTACGATCATCCAATCGTCTGAATCTATATCAGGTAGATCCGCCTATTTAGCAAGTCCCTACAATACTGCTGGCGATAAACTCTATATGGTTGGCCATCAAGATGGAACATTCCCTCCACTAGGTTGGCATGTAAAAAATGAAATGGGAGGGATTTGGGCTCATCCGATCAAATTATGGGACGGATTTAGTGCCTCATATCAATTGGGCAATCAAACAATCCAACTAGATAAGGCGAATCAATTCATCAATTACCCGTATGCGAATGAACACCGCTACAGTGGACAACGTATCCAGGTCAGTCGGTTTCAATTTGTGCCCGATGGAAAAGCGGCTGTTTATGTGGAATATGTCCTTGAAAATACGACGAATCAAAATCAAGTGGTTCAATTTTCCATGGAAGCAATTTCAAATCTTCGTCCTGTATGGTTGGGTGAACGTACAGGCATGATCGACTCGCAGGATCTTTTGTCATTTGAAAGCAATCGAACAATTGCCAAAGATGGTTCAAACAACTGGTATGCGGTCATGGGATCAAGTCATCAGGCCATCAAACAAATACAGGGTTATAGTTCAAAGCCTAACACAGCATTAGCGAAATCAACCTATACACTCCAAATTCCTGCCCATCAAAAAGAAACGATAGGCTTTGTATTTAGTGGTTCATCCATTTCTAGGGAAGCAGCGATTTCCACTTGTTCCAACGTATTAGCAAATGGAATTAGCTATGTAATGGCAAAAAGACAGCGATTCGAAAAACTAGCTTTAAATTCTGAAATCAAACTTTCAGATCCCAAATTGACCCAAGCGCTCCGTTGGCTTAAGTATAATGCAGATTGGTTAATCAATAATGTAGATGGAATAGGTCGAGGTATCACGGCAGGAATGCCTGATTATCCTTGGTTTTTTGGGGGCGATATGACCTATTCCTTACAAGGATTAATCTCGTCAGGACGTAAAGATGTCGCCTATAGTACGATTGATCTAATCGCAAAACTGTCTGAAAAGACGAATGGAAATGGACGAATAGTGCACGAAGTGAGCACAAATGGTTCGGTATTCAATCCTGGAAATATCAATGAAACGCCTCAATTTGCCTCTTTAATTTATAAAGTATATAGCTGGACAGGTGATAAAGAATTCCTAAAATCTTATTTTCCGATCATTGAAAAAGGATTAAACTGGTTATTGAAAGAAAATGATAAAGACCATAATTTAATTCCTGATGGCAATGGTATGATGGAAATTCATGGCTTGGATTCCGAGATGATTGATGTGGCGGCTTATAGTGCCAAGGCATTTTTGGACGCATCGTACATGGCTGACGAACTTGGTAAACGTGATTTAGCTAATCAGTATAAGAATACGTATCAGGCGATGCGAGTAAAGATTAATCAAGACTTTTGGGTAGCTGGATCAAATTCTTATGCCGACTTTCTTGGCACTAAATCTCAGGCATTACGTCTGACGAGCGATGCCATAGAAAGAGCCCAAAGCTTAAAGAACGATTGGGCTGTCGAGGAATTAAAAGCGTTGAAGTTATCCATTGAGCAAAACCCGGATACGACCAAACGAGGATTTGTACTTCACCATAATTGGGTAGTCAATACCCCGATGGAAACAGGATTAGCAGATTATGATAAAGCCAATGTGGCCTTGAAAACGGCTGAGAAGTTTCGTAATAAATTTGGCATGTATGTGACGGGAATAGATCGTTCATCTACTTCAGAGAAAGCGGAATCATATGCTGCTAAGGTGGGCCAGTCCGAATTTACCTATACAGGAACCGTTATGACCTTACCCACGGGGGTACAAGCGATAGCTGAGAATAATTATGGACATCCAGAAGCTGCCTATGATTTAATTCAACGCATGTTACGCACATTTTCATTTGCGTTACCAGGCTCTATTTATGAAGTTTCTCCTGATTATGGGATGATGACTCAGGCTTGGAACAGCTATGCGTTTGAGGTGCCTGTCATTCAACAATTTTTCGGTTTACAGCCAGAAGCAAGTAAAAAAATAATACAATTGAATCCATCCTGGCCAGATTCTCTGACTTGGGGATCTATCAAAAACGTAACGATCGGGGATAACCAGTTGGCCATTTCAGTGAATCGAAAAGCGAAGTCAATTCATTTCCATTTGAATCAAAATAAACCTTGGACAATCATTTTCAGTCCTGGAAATAAGTCATATAAACAATGGATGATTGATGGAAAGCCAGTAAAACCAGTCATGGTGAATGGCCATGCGAGTCTCAAATTAACTGGGTTAACGCATGAAATTGTTTTAATTGACTAATCGTTTTCAGAAAAAAATATGAATAGTAATGAATGTATTACCTTCAATAATATGAGCTACCAATTAAGCGATTTGGAGAGGGATTGTTGGCTCAGGTTAACAGAAGGTGCAACAAAAAGTAGAAGTCCTTTTCATACGCCGGGTGTGGGGACACTGCATCATGGAGAAGTTAGTTTGCGAACGGTGGTTTTGAGGAAAGCAAACCCGACTGAAAAGTCGTTGCATTTTCACACGGATATTAGAAGCATGAAATGGGATGAATTGAACATAAATCCATCTATAAGCGCTCTATTTTATGATGCTTCTGAACGAATTCAGTTGCGCATCAAGGGGCAAGCCGTATTACATCATCAGGATCAACTCACAAATGAGGCTTGGCAAAAAACCGCATTTTCTAGTAGAAGATGTTATTTATCAGCAATGAGTCCTTCTAGCTTTTCCGATATCCCTACAAGCGGATTAACTGAACATGTTGAACAAGAAAATTTTAGCCAGGAAGATAGTGAAATTGGCTATCATAATTTTGGAATTGTCTCCATACAGGTTCAATCAATGGATTGGTTATGGTTGAATCATGCAGGGCATAGACGAGCTTATTTTGATTATGTGACGGGCATTAATCAATGGATGATTCCGTAA
>JBEDFG010000203.1:0-2981 GCA_041175285.1 Bacteroidota bacterium
GTGTCTTTTTTCTTTAAATCGTCATCTAAGAAACCGTATACGACAACTTCGTTTTTCTGAAAAATATGTGCCACTTCTAAGGCAAATGGATTTACTCCGATAATGATTACTGGCAATGAAGTCATGTTTGTTTTATTTTATTTCGGCTGTAAAGTTACGTAAATCAAAAGCAATCGTTTCGTTTTCTTTATATACGAGTTCATGGATGTTGGCGCCCAAAGAGATCTTTGATCCTTCAGCCAAAGTCCAGTTTTTGCCTGCTTTTAGATGCAGCGCGTGCATGTAACTCAAATCCCCTATTTCTTCGATGCTCCAAGAATAAGTAATTTCTCCCGATGGCATGGCTGTTTCCACTAAGTTTAAACCGATATCAGCTCGGTGTTTTCCACTGTTATCTAACGCAGCCTGAGTTATTTTGATATCGAATAGTTGCCGCTCATTTGTCTTGAGTTGGGTATATAAATCGGTCGATTCGTTTATATACGTTTCATCTGCAATGCTAATGAGTGCATCTAACAAGATCGCCGCGTTCATGCGACGCAAAGATTGTTTTTCCAAGTCCCATCCGGCCCCACCTGATTCTAGTAATAATAAGCCGTATCCGCGTGATTGAAAGGTGTCACCAAAGGCCCTTGGATTAAATTCATCATTCCATTTCGCTACTTTATTAGGTAGATATGCTTGTGTCAAACGCGTCAATCGATTAGCTAATTGTGCCGCGCGTGTTCGTGATGGCGTCCAAGTTCCTGCTTCATCTCCTGCGGTAGCTAGAAAGGCGATGTGTGTTTGATGTGCACTATTTCCGACCGAATACAAGCGATTTTGATCGTGTAAATTGAATGCAAATGTGGGATTTTTAGAATCTGCCCAAGAAGAAAGTAAACGTGCTTCTACGCTATTTAGCGTTTGTGCGTCACGGTTCATATCGATACCCAAAGCCGTTTCCCGCGTCCAACGTTCTGCCCCATCGGCATTTAACCGTGGAATGACATATAAGCTAATTTTCTGATGCAATTTTTCCCTAATGTTGCTTGATTCTGGCGAATCTTGGGATAAAAAACGGAAGATATCGGCCAAAGCCATTGTTGCCGTCGCTTCATCGCCATGCATCTGTGACCAAGCAATAACAGGTATGGGACCTTCGCCAAATCGAACCTCATGGATGGGTCTTGCCTCCGTTGTTTCGCCAATTTTACTAACGGTAAAATGAGGAGATTCCGACCATTTGCTTAGTAAGTTTTCCCAAGTTTTCGCCGCAAAACGTCGCTTGCTTAAGGCCGGTTCTTGGTAATTTGGATGTTCATCGTAGAAGTAATCAAACATTAGCGATATGGGGGTTTGGGTAAATAGCTAGGCCAAATTTGGTTTTTAAATATTCCTGAGGAACCTGAAAAATAGAGGACCATTAGGGTACAAAGTAGATAACAAAACCATGCTTGCGGGCCGAATAATTCCATGCCGAGCAACATGCCGGTGATCGGTGTTTTGGCAAGTCCACAGTAAAGGGAGGTGAATCCGATTGCCGCGAGTAACGGGATAGGTAATTCGATGTAGGCCGACAAGCTCGCGGCTGCGTGCGAGCCAATTAAAAATAAGGGTGTTGCTTCTCCCCCTTTAAATCCGAATCCAAGACTTAGTGCCGTAGCAAATAATTTAGTTGGCGCAAATTCCATCACCTCGAAATGATCGGAAAATGGTCGGAGTAAAAATTCAGATCCGATCCCGACACTTTCGGTGAAGATTGGAATTTGGAACATACCCAATAAAATCAAGCCCCCGAGAATCGCTTTGAGAGCTGCTTGTATGGGCAATTTCCCGTACGCGTTAGAAATAATCGATTCTAAGCGCGAATAGCACAAGCCTAAAAGGCCTAAAAATAGCCCTAAAATGGCTAAATTGGCCCAAAATGAGGCTGAAATACGAGGTAAAAAAACAAGGGGGTATAAAACGTGTTTTGTGTCCCACACGTGGAGACTCACGTAATTTGATGCAAATGCCATGACAAGGCAGGTAAAAAAAGACGGCCAATGCACTTTGCCAACTTGCCTAACTTCCAATCCAAAAAAGCATCCCGCGAGTGGCGTTCCAAAAACAGCGGCGAAGCCAGCGCTCATACCCGCTCGTAACCAGATGGATTTTTCTTCGGTGGACATATCAAATTTTTCGCTAAGGTAATTCGATAAGCTGCCGCCCATGATGATGGCTGTTCCTTCGCGGCCAACCGATGCGCCGACGATGTGGCTGATCCAGGTAGCGGCTAGTATAAAGGGAGTTGAAAAAATGGACGCGCTTGTTGGCTCAGGAGAAACGAATTGCTTGGTGCTTGCTTGTGCCCAAGTTTGGGTGCGCAAGGTGTAAAAGAGTAAACCCACGAGTGGTAATCCGGATAGCCAAAAAGAGCGTCGCTCATTGGCAATCAATTCCATCCCCCATAAAAACAAGGAGGCCAAACTTCCCATTGCAAAGGAAAGCATGGTTCCGATCAGGAGACGTTTGACCCAAATTGACTGCATAAACGCGAAAATTTGTTTCAAAGGTAGGGAATTTTATTTTGCCTACCTTTGTGCGGTAAAGTTCGGCATGTCTGAACGAAATGGATTCCCCTTATGACTGATTTTGCATCACTTGGATTAAACCCACAATTGCAACGCGCTTGCGAGGCCGTGGGCTATACTGCCGCCACTCCCATTCAGGAGAAGGCGATTCCCATGATGTTGCAAGGTCACGATGTCTTGGGCATCGCGCAAACGGGTACCGGTAAAACGGCGGCCTACGCGCTTCCTTTATTGATGCGCACTAAATATGCCCAAGGCAAAAACCCGCGGGCCCTTATTTTAGCCCCTACGCGAGAATTGGTGATGCAAATCCACGAGGTGATGGTAGGTTTGGCACAATTTACCGACTTGCGCTTGTTGGCATTATATGGCGGTTTAGGGCCAAAGACGCAAATTCAAACACTTGAGGCGGGAATTGATATTTTA
>JBEDFG010000204.1:0-4083 GCA_041175285.1 Bacteroidota bacterium
TTTGCCAGCTAAGTAATTTCCCAACACATCATGGCGCGCGGATGTCAATCCATTACTTCCCATACCGCCATTATACGTCTTTTCATAGGTCGCCTGACCATCAGAAGCTAGACCAATAATTACATCTCCCGCCTGAATATTGCCATTCGAAATCACATCCGAACGTTTCATCCGGCCAATCACCGTACTATCGACAATAATCGTCCGCACCAAATCCCCCACATCAGCCGTTTCTCCTCCCGTACTATATATGCCTAACCCATTCTCCCGCAACATCTCCAACACCTCTTCGGTCCCATTAATAATCTCGGCAATTACTTCCCCGGGAATCAAATTTTTATTCCGACCAATCGTACTCGAAAGTAACATTTGGTCCGTCGCCCCCACACAAATCAAATCGTCCGTATTCATAACAACCGCGTCTTGTGCAATGCCTCTCCAAACCGAAATATCACCGGTTTCTTTCCAATACAAATAGGCCAAAGACGACTTTGTTCCCGCTCCATCCGCATGCATGATGTTGCAAAAATCAGCATCTCCTCCCAAAATATCAGGTGAAATCTTGCAGAAAGCCTGTGGAAATAATCCCTTATCTAGCTTGGCAATGGCCTTATGAACATCTTCTTTAGAAGCCGAAACTCCCCGTTGCATGTAGCGATCGGTTGACATATTACGCTTGATTTAATTGAGCAAATTCTTTGGCAAAATACGTCAGAATCACCTGAGCGCCCGCCCGTTTAATCGATAATAAACTTTCCAACATCGCCTTCTCGCCGTCCAGCCAGCCATTTTGAGCAGCCGCCTTAATCATGGCGTATTCGCCCGAAACATTATATGCGGCAATCGGCAAGTGACTATTTTCACGTAACAAAGCAATGATATCTAAATAGGCCAAAGCCGGTTTAACCATCAGAAAATCCGCACCTTCCGCCTCATCTAATTCCAATTCAATCAATGCCTCCCGACGATTCGCAGGATTCATTTGATACCATAAAATGCAGACGCATATTTGGCCGTGTAAGCCATAATTCCCACCTGAGAGAATCCCGCGCCATCCAGCGCTTCGCGCAAATAACCAACCCGACCATCCATCATATCAGATGGGCCGATTAACCGCGAACCTGCCTGCGCTTGCGCAATCGCCATCTTAGCTAAAACCGGTAACGTTTCGTCATTTAAAATTTGACCATCCTTTACAATACCATCATGCCCATCCGAGCTGTATGGATCCATGGCCACATCGGTCAACAAAGAAATCTCTGGAAAACGGCTCGAAACCGCATTGGAGTCCTTTAATGACTCCTCCACCTGCGGAAATAAGGCAAAAGAACGAATGCCTAAATTGACACATTCATCGATTTCCTTCAACAATAAATCAACAGAATAGCGATTAATTCCCGGCATAGAGACGATTGGCGTCTTTTTGCCCGAACCAGCCTGAACAAATAGTGGGAATAACATGTCTTTCACCGACAGGCGAGTCTCCTCGACCATATCACGAATGACAGCACTTTGACGATTTCTACGGGGCCTTTGTAGCATAACGATGAATTTAAGCGACAAAGGTAGGAATTTATTGCGGCAGTTTGGACAGGATCTCGCTTAATTTCAACTGTACTTGTTGGAGCGCCGCCGCCTGTTCCGCAAATTCAGCTCGAGTCACAAATCCATAATCCGGAATCGCAGACTCGGCCACTTGAGCCACCTTTTCATCCTTTAGAAAATCCATTAAATCAAGCTGAAGCACCGAGGCAATCTGCGTTAATCTGAATAAGGTCAACTCCGTTTTGCCGCGCTCAATTTTTGAATAGGCAGACATGGTAATACCCATCTTCATCGCCATAAATTCCTGACTGTAATCTTGCAACTGGCGAAATTTGCGTATTCGCATCGAATATTCTTTCATAAGGGTAAATATCAAAAACATATAGGCTATACCGTTCATACAATTTAGCCAAATTAGTTCCTATATCGCCCTATTTATGCAGATTTCGACTGTTTGCCAACTGGAATAAGGCTAATGAAGCCGAATTTTGGATCTCTAAACGCATCGGAGATTCCTCAAATTCCAAGCCTACAAATGCCACCAAGTCACCTATTCGTTTAGCCAAAGGCTCATTGCCTTCCACCCAGATTTTCCAAAAATCACTTAACGATGATTCATATACTTTTTCTACCAAGGCATAAAAATCCGCCCGCGTATATCCCTTTTTGAATGTTTCCTTCATGGCCAATAGCACATCTTGTAACGAACGCTGATGATTGAATTTTTGACGAATCATCAGATCCAAAGCTAACGCCACAAGCGCCCCTTTGAAATAAATGGAAACCCGCTTGCCCGGCAATGCCTGGCCATAACCATCCAGCCATAAATCAATCGAACTCTCCACCAAAGATTGCTTGGACGCGCCATCCCGCTCAAAATGCAATTTCAAATTGCCCAAAAGCATCCCCACATATTCCTCCGCAGTCACCACACCAGATGCCCATAAAAACCAGTCCCCCAAATACGTCGTAATCCCTTCAATCACCCATCCGGTATCAAAAATCACTTGCTTCGTGTAATCATATGGTAACAATTCCTTCGGTCGGATCGTCGCTACATTCCAAACATGAAACAATTCATGCGATGCCAATCCAATCAAATCATCATACGAATCTCGATCCTCCGGCCCCATCACCATCATGGTTGACGCCGTATGTTCCACCCCATGATAAAAGGGCTTCGGGCAAATCCAATGTAAAAAATGATATTTCTTGCCTGGAAATCCCTGCATATACTGGATTTGATAATCCACAAAACGCGCATAGGCTTGTAATAAACGCGGCGAAAAATGTTGCTTCGGCCCAAGCCCCTGAACAAAAAACTGCACCCCATGCGATTTCCAACTGTAAGAGAACATTTCTGGACCTGAAATGAAGGGAGAATCAACTAATTCACGATACGATTTCGCGCGAAAATTAGACCCATAAGTACTTAAAGAACAGGCAGTTCCGAGATACCCCGGCAGCGTGATATTTACCTCACAAGGCCTATTTTCACCCCGATGCGGAAAAACTAAACACGCAATAAAATTGATGTACACTAAATCAGCCTGCGAAACACATCCGCCCGCATCCGGCTGATCCGCAAAATAACGGTACTTTAAAACGACAGGCTCCAACGAATCCACATCCAACGTCCACGTAGATAAACCCGACTTAACAATCGAACCTCTCGATGTCTGAATCGTCGCGATGTTTTTAGCAAAATATTGCGCCTGATACCGCCCCGGCCGCCATATAGGCAAATGGATTTCCTGCGGCCCTACACGCTGAGGCGTAAACTCCAGCGAGATCGACAAAAAGCGATCTTCCCCCTCAATCTGATAACGCAACAATCGACTCATGACAATACCTCCTGTAATATTTGCAATGACCGTAAATCGCCAAATGACTCCATGTGCAATTGATAATAATAAATTAATGCCGCTAATACCGCTTGCCTTTGACCCCGCTTCATAAGCACCTCTTGCCCATATTCAGCATGAAAAAGTGCACTCAAGGCCTCCGAATCAATCCCCGCCAAACCCGGAACTCCGGCCACACGTAATTGCTCTAAAAACTCCGACACCAAGCCCGGGTAAAAACCCAAAAATTCCGTCAAATTCCACAAAAATTGTAAATGAAAATTCTCCGTATGCCCAGGTGCCTGATCCAAAAATTGAAATGACGATTCCAAAAATTCAAATAAAACCGGATTCGCCTCCTCCTCCTTCAACACCTTTGACAGCACCTCACTCAAAAACAACGCGATGCTCGAATAGGCGATATCAAATGGAATTTTACGGTAAGGATAATAGCATTTAGCAGAAGAAATCCGATGAATCCCCTTGCCAGGTTTGTGAAAAACTTCGAGGTCCAATAAGGTCAGTGGCTGAAATAAGGCCATTTTATGTTTGGCCTTCACCGAACGCACCCCATTTTCAATGTAGGTAGTAATGCCGCATTCAGCCGTGTATATCGTTACCAATAACGACGACTCCCGGTAACGCATATTGGAAATCACCAAGCCTTTGGTCTTCGTTAACATGCCTCCGCTTC
>JBEDFG010000205.1:0-6234 GCA_041175285.1 Bacteroidota bacterium
TTGTAATACCCACTTTCAAGGTTGATGTAGTCAGGTTTAATCCGATAGGCCTTTCGAACTTGCGCCCAGAATTCCTCATCTTCCGCAGTTGCCGGTTGGCGCAATAGCTCTGCCAACGACGGTGCTAGGCTAAGACCAATAGTCGATTTAAGGAATTGGCGTTTGTTCATGTGGTGTTTCAAAAACGTAATATTAGAAAATTACTCTTTACTTACCTTAATTACTTGGCGCTCTTTGTTTGTTTTTGAACTTATGACAAATAAGTAATTTCCTTTGGGCAGGTAAGATAAATCTATTTGATCATTTTGAATAACGGTTGTTTTATGGCCTACTTGTGATCCTATCATGTCATAGATTTTCAAATCTGCTTCATATCCTAAACTAGATTTAAAGTTCAATTTAACAACATGGAAAAAAGGATTTGGAATGATGATAGCGCCTTGATCTTCTATTATAGTAGATGTTATCAACCCCAAAACAGAACCAGATATACCCGAAATACAACTATTAGAATCAATAGCTCTAACAGCATAATTACCTACATCCGTTGCTTTAATTTTTTGATTTGATTCACCAGGTATCAATGTGTTATTTACATACCATTGATTCTTTCCCGTATATGAAGATATTAGTGTATTTCCTTCTCGAGAAATCATTGGTGTTTCTGGAGATGGAAGTTGCGTTAGACTGATTGTATCTGACGAGATTTCACAACCCAAACTATCCTTTTTTACGACAAATAATTTTCCTCCTACGGTAATTGATTTTGAAGTCTCGGAACCCGAGATTAATTTATTTCCAGCATACCATTTAAATGTATCCCCCTTAAGATTGTTGGATATAAACGCTTTTGTGGAATCCCCTGCGCAAAATTTCAATGTCGGCACACTTAGTTTAGGCTTAACGGGATTGCAAAATGTGACTGTAGCTTCATATAAATTAAAACCATTGGAAGGATAAACATTACAGGTTGATTTATTACAATTTTGCTCAAAGCCATAAAATTTCAATTGACCATTTACTAAAAATCCTTTAAGAAAAGATGGAGCAGGTCCTACGGTACTGCCGTTAATTTGACTTGCCTTGTTCATCACAAGGTCTTGATCTAACTGAGTAAATTTTCCTCCTGAATTTAGCCAAATAGCGTACTTTAGATTCAGATAATTTTCTTTGTTGGGCCCAGGCAAGCCTTTCACATAGGTACCATTTCCTGCATGTAAAATAATATCCACCCAACCGTTTCCATCGACATCTCCAATCTCAAATTCTCTAAATTGAACTAAGTCGGCCTGACCAATAATTGCCTGTCCTGGACTTAAATTTCCATCTTTATCATTCCACCAAATCTGCACAATTCCAGCTGGTTTTCCATTTTCCAATTGGCCCTCCGTTGCGACCGCTAAATCAATAAAACCATCATTATTAAAATCTTGAGCTTTAATAGAAGTGGCTCCTTGGTACTTGTTTGAAAAAACGCCTAATTCCGTCGCTTTTTTGACAAATTGATATTGATTGATTTTTGGATTATAGCCAAAGATGGCTAGACTATATCGCTCACTATCGGCATTGAATCCATAATCTGCTTTAATCAATTCAGGACGAGAATCTCCCAATAAATCCGCCATAATAATAGCACCAGCTCCATGTAGTCCTGGCCAGGCTTTGTCCTCCGAAATGATTTGTTGGTTTTCCGTAAAACTACCATCCTTATTCTGAGTATATGGAATAAAATTTTCTACTCCCCAATACTCCTTGTGATCTCCATTTCGCATGGATAAAGTTCCCATATGCATTCCAACGACATCGATTAGACCATCATTATTCATATCACCTGTAGCGACTGAGTGAAAAAATGCTTTGTCAACAGATATCTTTTTCTTGACAATTTTACCTTGCTTTGTTTGAACAACAACTATTTCACCTAGAGGCCAAGGTTGAATACTTTCTGTTCCCGTATTTGAATATGCAAACGTTCCATTTTTATCCATAAATGAATAGTTTCTGGCGCCATCCATGAGCACATCAGAATTAAATCCTTCGAATACCCAACTACCTTGTTTATTGATAAAGTGTAAACTGGGACTTGGCTTATCATTTCCTGGAATAGTTACTAAATGTTCGCTACCTTCCGCCGTATAAACTACCGTTTGAGTTGACGTATTTCCTATGACTAATTTAGTAGAATCCAGTAAACCGATAGGAACGAGTGAAGACAGATTGAAATTAAATGTCTTTAAAGAAACTACTGCATTTGTTGCTTGACCAAAAAGAAAATTTGGCAAAACCAACAAGAGTAAGCAAACATAAATGGAAGTAAATCCTTTTTTCATTGGAATAGATTTAGTCCTCCAATTTACCGTTAAATAAATTTTTGTTTCAAATAATTTATTTAACGGTAACTATAAAAAAGAGCATCCAACGAATTGAACAAAATACACCATTCAATTTCACATCAACAATCAGTTTATTAACATCCAAAATGTGATGCATATCACGATTCAATACACTTCCCTAAGCTACCTTGCAAAAAATAAAAATAACATGAAAAAGCTCGAATTATTCGTTGAAAACATCAAATGTGGTGGATGCATGACGAGCATCAAAAAAGGAATTCTCGAATTATCGGGAGTCACGCACGTTGAGATTGCACTAGAAGAAGAAAAAATCACCATCGAAGGTGACCACTTAAACCGAGCTGCCATTTCAAAAAAACTAGATGGCATGGGCTATCCTGAAAAAGGCAATAATACGCTGTTTAAAGAGGCTAAATCGTATGTGAGTTGTGCGATTGGGAAAATAGGTGCATAATCAAAAAAGCAGGCCATCTATTGATAGCCTGCTTTCTTTTTTTCTCTTTTTTCTTCTTTTTTCTCCTTCGGAGTCTTCGCGGGTTCCTTCTTCTCCGCCTTCTTGGAACTTCTTCTCCGCCTTCTTGGAATTCATGCCTTTGGCCATGGTTGTTGGGGTTTAGGCCAACAAGTACGGAAAATATTCCGAGAATCCCCCTAAAACCGGTTGGCCTTACCTAGAATTTCTCGTATACTTACAGCAGAAACCTCATACCTATGAAATATATTTTTAGCTGCATCGTCCTTGTATTATCATACACAAGCCTAGCCCAAAACCCGATCATTCAAACGAAATATGGACGAATCGCCGGTCTCTCCAATCCTGAAACAAAAATCAATAAATTTCTAGGTATCCCATTTGCCAAAGCACCTATCGGCGATCTACGCTGGAAAGCGCCCCAAGCTCCTGAAGCCTGGACCGGCATCCGTGACACCAAATCATTTAGCGCAAGCCCATTCCAAAATAAACCAGCTCCCTTCATGTATTGGTCTTCCGAATTTCTTATCCCCGAAGCACCCATCAGCGAAGATTGTCTATACCTCAACGTATGGGCACCCCAAAATACAAAGCAGAAAAAAGCCGTTCTCGTCTATTTTTATGGCGGTGGATTTAGATCCGGAGGTACTGCATGTCCGATCTATGACGGCGAAGCCACGGCACAAAAAGACGTCATTTTCGTCAGTATCAATTACCGTGTAGGCGTATTTGGTTTCCTAGCTCATCCCGAACTAAGCGCTGAAGCACCCTATAAATCTTCCGGAAATTACGCCCTACTCGACATGATTGCCGGGCTCCAATGGATTCAAGCAAATATCTCAGCCTTCGGAGGTGATCCTCAACGAGTTACCATTGCAGGGCAATCAGCTGGCGCCTTTGCTGTCAACTTCCTTTGTGCATCCCCTTTGGCCAAAGGACTTTTTAAAGGAGCCATCGCAGAAAGCGGTGGTAGTGTCATGTCCAGCCCGATTCGACCGGCGATTACGCGCCAACAAGCCGAAGAAATGGGTACGAAATTCGCCACTGACCTGCATGTAAATTCAATAACCGAACTACGCAAGCTTCCAGCGGAAACCATTCAAAAAGCTACAGGTGGATTAAGTGCGCCCTATACGGATGGCTATGTGATGCCAATTTCGATTCGCGACACCTACATTCAAGGAAAACAAAATGACGTTGCCCTTCTGATGGGATGGAATCAAGAAGATAAATTAATGGGAAAACCAGCGGCTTTGGAAGTCTACAAAGGCCAACTAGCCGCGCGGTATAAATCTAAAGCGGATGCAGTAGAAGCAGCCTATCCTTCTGACAAGCAAGGAGACTTAAATCGCGATGAAAGTTTTGGTGTACAAGTTCACTCGTGGGCTAAACTGCAAAACAAAACGGGAAAAGCGCCCGTCTATATCTATAATTTTAACCGTGCCGTTCCTGGTTATGATGCCTCAACAACTTTTGGTGCATTTCATACGGGCGAGGTGCCTTACGCGTATGGCAATCTTGCTAAAGTCAACAGACCCTGGGAAGAAGCAGACCGAAAATTAAGCCATCAGATGCTTTCTTATTTCACCAATTTTGCAAAAAACAGCAACCCCAATGGGGCAAATTTGCCAAATTGGCCACGGTTTGAGAATGAAAGCCAACAAACGCAATTGCTAGATATCAAAATAGAATCGAAGGAATTGCCAGCTAGGAAATCATTAGAATTACTGGAGAGGATTCTTAATTAACCCGAAATCCATAAACCGCTGAGTAACTAGTCGATGTCTCATCGGAGGTTTTAACCATCCAATAATACGTACCACCCGACTTCACAGGTATCGTTAATGATTCTGTTTTAGATTTTTGTGCAGTGACCTCTCGATTCTTCACTTTGGCGATATCAGTATCCACAAAAACCTCATAAGTCAAAAACGAATTTCCCGAATCCGGATCGGATCCTGACCACACCAACTTCACCTGACCCGCCGTCGCAGTGACTTGTTGGCCAGATGCCGGAAACGTCAAACTTGCCGGAAATGGCGCATAGGTTGTCTCCCCCGCTCCCGTTAAAAAAAACTTCCATTTAGCCGAACTTGAGGTTAATGTCGTCTTACTCGACTTCGAAATAATCTGCCATTCATACGGCAAACTAGTAATTAACGTAACGGTTGCTGGACTTGTTTGAAATGATTTCGTCTCCGTATAATTTGTCTTTAGATTGGTAATTTTCAGATCATAACTGGTAGCGCCTGCCACGGGAACCCAAGTAAACTGAACCTCATTGGCATTCGTATTCCCTCCTACTAAACAAACCGTATTATTCACAGGCTTGCTCAATTCCGCCGCTTCAGGCGCTTTTTCAGGCACCACAGGAGCTACCACTTCCTCTTTTTTTGAGCTGCAAGACATCAAATAAAAACCAATAGTTTCATCAATTTAACTTGTTGCTGCACGGTGCGTCCAGTCACTTCCAATAAATAAGTTCCAGTCACATATGAACCTAAATCTAAGGAAACCATACGCATGGCATCAATCTTGTGATTTGCGTGCGCATGCATCTTTCCTTGCAAATCATAAATTGCAATTTCCACTTCAGAATCTTGACCAGCCACATAGACAGATAAAGGTCCTAAACAAGGATTCGGAAAACATTGTATTTGTTCCGAACGGAATATTTCACGACTAAATTCACCTTGACAACCTTGCGCTGTCCACACGCGAATTTGGTTTTTTCCTTTCATTAAATCTGTCGACCAAGACCCTTCTTTGACCTCAAAAGTTTGATCATTCACCCGTATAAAATATGCAGCTGAACCCTGTAAATCCAAACGAAGCGTTTGATTGTCCGGACTCAAACTCGACTGAACCACAAGTGGATCCGGTTGCTTAACTTGAACATCAAATAACTGCACATAATCCTTTTGGCCCTCAATCGTAATCGACATACTGTAGTTGCCAATCACCAAATTTTCGAGAGATTGCATAGCACCACCAACAGCCTTGAGCGATTTGGCATAACCTGAAGGTCCTTTCATCTCAACCAAATAGGTGTATTTCTTATCTTTAAATGACATTTGAAGTGCGCCATTTGTTGTGCCAGGACAGGTCGTTGCCGTCACCTGTATCGAATAATTATCAGCCGGCAAACTAAACACTGGACAACCATTTATATCCACTAAAGTACCCAAAGGCGTATTAGCACATTGATCAAACAAATCTGGAACCCCGTCAGAATCCGAATCCGCAAACGTGTCTTTAATCAATTGAATCTTTTCAAACTCGCGATATAAAATCTGATTTGTCTTACTTGCAGGTGAACCCATCCATTGATTCAATAAAGACGAATATGCTTGTCGGTAATCAAACTGCACCGGCAAATCCTCATTCATTTTATAATTTTTAGGAATC
>JBEDFG010000206.1:0-2914 GCA_041175285.1 Bacteroidota bacterium
AATTGCCACAGGACCAACGTATGGTTATGAGTCGGAGACGATTCCTAGTTGGGAGGAGGCGTATGCTTTACTCACGGAAAAGGGGAAAATGCATTGATTAAAATTTAGGACACGGAAGCTTTCCTCGTTTATTCAATATTTTCCTTAGTACGTTTTCTTTTTCCTGATTAAAGAAATAGGCAAATGTTATTTCATTAGCACCTGAGGCGAATCCACTTAAGTTGGAAAGTAAAAAGTCATGTGAAAACCCAATATTATAGTCCGCTGTTGAATACCCAATTAACCCTACAAGCGATTCATTTCGACTAGTATTGGATACGAGAGGAACGCCTCGATACCACAGGCCGAGTTCAAACATGCGCACATTTACATAGGTCCCTAAGTCGACCTGAAAATATTTACCTTGATTTTTTAAATAGACAATTGGGCTAATATTGATGGGAGTGTCATTTACCTGTGGAAGCTCGAAATTCGTACCCACTTGTAGGGAATATTTACGTTGCAATACATCTATACCCCCTAGGCCTACCGATTGATTTGGTTTATTGATGTGATGTGTGGAAAATCCAATCCAAGTTTTTTGTCTATAATACAAAATGCCAGCGCCTACATCTAAAAAATTGGTTGAATTTGCCATTGAGTTCGTAGATGGATCAAACACGTTAGTTGCCATCGCCCCCGTATTATTTGGGAAAACATAATTTCCAAAATTTAAGGATCTATGTTGCCAGCCAGCCTCAATTCCAGCACTTAAAAGTGATTTTTTATTCAGGATGATATGGTATGCATATCTAGCAGTTACATTGCTTGTAATTAGATTTCTAAATTGTTCATCATAGGAAGCTGAAAGCCCAACGCCCGATTGAATTTGGGGTAAGGACATATTTAAATTAACAATTCCTAAGGTATAGTTGCCAGCTATATTGGGGAATTGATTACGATACAAAACTTGTACGTTATCTTTAAAATTCATGCCTGTATATGCGGGAGACAACGAACTAGAGACAGCGAATGGTTGTGAAATCTGAGGATCTTGCGCGTGTAATTGGGCCGATCTGAAAACGGTCAAGCAAAACAGTATGAAGAATTGAGTGCCAAATTTTTGCATTGTGATTCCTTACTTAATGACCATAATTGGCTGTACCCATTTGACCTCTTTTTCGTTTTCTCGGTAAAAAACCTTTAATATATATTTTCCTTCGCTTACGATTTCACCTTGATAACGTCCATCCCATTTAAATAAAGCATCTGTCGTTTCAAAGATACGCTCACCCCACCGATTGAAAATTTCGGCTTTAAAATCAGTCATTGGTGTTTGAAAAGGTAGGTAATAAATATCATTAATCTGATCGTTATTGGGCGAAAATACATTCGCGATCTTTAATTCAACTGGAGCGGCCGGCGGGGTAATTGGGTCCGCAAAAAGAAAGAACTTTTCCGTGGCTGTGCAGCCCTCTTTTGATGTAACAGTTAGTGTATAACGGATGTCCTGATTGAAGGTCTGAATCACAGATGCGCTTGTTGATTTATCTAAATCTTGTGTTGGGTCCCACGAATAGATATAATTTCCCTTGTTTTGAGAGGCTAATGTGGTTTTGTTATTTTTTGTTGATTTGATACTTATTTCTGCATAAGTCGTTGGGGACGGAATGATCAAACTATCTAGTGAAATTTGCAATTTTATAGCTTGCGACTGCGCATCTGTTTTAATTTCTACGGATATTATTTTTTGATTCAAATCAACAACCGTCAGGTTTTTAGTTGTGTCACCCGTCGACCATTTGATTAGGTAATTACTTGTAGGGGGATTACGAAATTTTGATTCAAGTAGGCCTTTAAATCTTAATTCTGGTTCAGCATCACACCAAAAACCTAATCTACTTGGATTGCAGTTTTGTACGGTCGTCATACCAGGATGTGAATTCTCCCGGTTATCTGGTTCACCTGGGGATGCCCAAAAAGTCTCCAAATTTGGAGCCCCACTCATCCATTCGAATCCTGAAGCGGGATCAGGAGGGTCATTAAACAAAGGGCTTTTAGGGTTTTGCTTATAGCCTATCCAATGAGCCTCTTTCATTAAATTTCCGAGGTATTCATTGACCTCTTTTGTGTTGGATGTTGCTAAGTGTCCTCCGATAGATTGACCAATAACCTCAGCTGTATCAAACAATACATTTTCACAAGTGGAAAAATAGTGGTTATCAAACTTCGACCCTAAGTATTGAACACAATAAGATTTTTTAACGATTGGAGGCAGTTGCAGAGACAGTTTAATCTCTTTGTTTTTGCAGGTCGCTTTTTGTAATACAGTTATTTTTTGACCTATGCTTTCGCCAAAACTACATAGTAAACTAACTGTAAGTATAATAAATCGAAATCGCATGAATAATCTTACTAATAAAACATCAACTCATCCACCCTTAACCACGCACCCTTCCCTTTATTATCCACAAAGTTAGGCAGTCTTTTCAAACGCTCTGCTTTGATGCGGTAATATTTAGCTGGATTAGCTGGTATTGGGATGTTAATTCCACGAGCCGAATAACCACTTTTCTCTTTGGGCTGTACCGGCTTTACACGTGTAATCAATCGCATCTGACCTGGCGTATCCCCACCCCAAACTTCCACCTTCACCGGAGGAAATACATCCGAATCCGTCTTTTCTAAATACGATAATGTCACGCCATGAACCGATGTGGATTTCTCAAAGGTCGCGACCACATCTAAGTCAGTATCCTTAAAGCCCAACCACGTAAAATTAGGAACCCCTTTTACTTCCCGCGCCCCTATCACAAAGTCCATTAAACTCGCCCCGCCTGATGCTGGATATTTAGGATCAGGTTTGGAAAGGAGATCGATACGCGTTGGGATGAATTGCGATTTGTAAACACGGACATCGATGGGCTTGCTGGCG